>JBEQAI010000130.1:0-8546 GCA_041640415.1 Ammoniphilus sp.
GGAGTAAGTGGCTGTTCAGCAATCCTGCCCGTAGTAACAAAGCAAGAGACGAATGCTTGATTCCGTCCTCGTTTATTAGGGTTATCTTATTTATTATAAGATAAATTAATTTGTTACAAATTTTGCACAAATGCTAAAATATTATCGAACGAACAATTCAGTTTTAACAGGGAGGAAAAAATGAAAAAAACTATTATTACCACAGTATTAATAAGCGGCATAGTGACAGCTGTTATCGTATGGAATTTGACCTCTTTTCTATCTCCGGTACCAGATACTGCAGAGCTAGAAGAACAAATACAAGACTTACAGACAGAAAATCAACTACTAAAAGAACAGTTGGCTGCCTTGCCGGAAGAACAAGGCAACAACCGTCAGCCTAGACCAGGTTGGGAACAGTATTTCCCCGATCATGATACGACTACAATTGCTGGCAAGTCTGCGGAGGAGGTCGGGCACCTGCTGGGTAGTCCCCCCTATAAGATTCGCAGTTTAGCCGCCAATCCAGTATTTAACCGGGAAATTTGGATTTTTATGGCGGGTGAAGAAGACCCTACCGCATTATATCTCTTTTTTAAAGGTAATCAGCTATGGCGTTCTCAGCTAGATGAATTTAATGGCTTATATGGTTCAGGGCTACTAGATCATGAGGAGTTTTGGCTTGATTAAAAAATCCAAAAAAAAGATAGCCCCTCTTCTTGTCGCTTCATCAATATTCACTTAATCAGGTTGTGCAGCCAACGGAGCTCGACTCGCGGCAACGAAGCAAGGGACGGATGCGATCCCTGCTATCAAATACCTTTCTTTCGATGCAAAAAGGCAGCCCAACTTAGCGAACAATCGATCTCCGTTAGAATAACATAATCTGAAAAACACCTGTTTATGAAAAGGTCTTTGGTATCAATACAGAAGCAAAAAACTCTCTGTTATTGACTTCTATCTCTGGCTAATGCTTCTCTGTTCGGTGAAGTTGGTGGTTGTTCCATCCAACCATTATCAATCATTATGTTTGCTCCATCCTCAGCAAATTGTCCAATCTCTACCATAAGGCGCGAATAATGAGTAGATAAATCACGTCTCATACTTGCAGCCATAGCAACCCCATAATTTCCTACGCCACTGGCGATGATCCCGTTGATGTGAAACATCATAAGTTTGTCTGAAAATGGCGGAATTGTAGAAGTTGTAATATCACTATCCCAAGTGGTAGGGGAAGGTATATTATCCACAGTTAGTATTGAACCAAAGATTTCAATGTGTTTAGTTGCGATTTCTCTACTTCTTATAAAATATTCACGCACCTGTTTTGACTGAGCGACTTGACCAAATCCTATGATTAAGCCTTTCCCTAGTGCATTAGTTTGTGTATTAATAAAAATATGACTGATCTCGATAGCGTTCAATGGTCTACGCTCCCCGAACCAACCTGTTAAAAAGTGTTGTTTTTCAATAAAATCGACTTTTTCTGGCTTTGGAATATAGGGGGGTCTGATGAAAATTCCTTTAGATAATAGGACACTTCCTGATTTATTGTTGAGTTCAGCAGTTGAACTAAGGCATTGGGTATAGAAATCGGTGAAATCCGAACGCGCCGCATGGGATAAAGCAAGGCTGGAAGTAGCCATTCCGATTCTCGCCATATGCCTGATATAATTCAATACAAACGTATCCGAATATAATCTTGGTGCGGAAAGATTCACATCTTCATCTGAAAACCCCTTAGGGATAGGATATCTTCATCTGTAAATATTTGAGTAATTTTTCTTATATGGTTTTCCGATAAACTTAACGCAAATTCAATGACGGGCTGTATTGTGTATCCTAAACCTTTTCTAAAAAATGTTTTAATACGCATACAGACATACTATCACCTATGTATTGAGTCCAAAGGAATCCAATTTCAGAAGATGTAAGTCTAATGTTGTGTTCAGTTTTCATTCATTGCATCCCCCTACATACATTAGATCTATATTGTGTAATGTATATTTTCTCCAAATTATTAATGAATATGTTTGTTAGTTGTATTATCTTGAAACATAATAATGAAGTTGTATTCTGGTAATTGACTTTTTCTATTGAATTCAATAATACATCAAGGTTATCAGGATAGAAAAAGCCGTTCGTGAAATAAAACTAGGACTTGCAGAACCCTTTGATACGATTATAATCAACAAAGGAAAGAACGCTATTTGTTCTTCCCTTTGTTTAAAATGAAATTCAACTCATTATGCACTAGAGACAGATCCTCCTCCGGTATTACTGTCTGTAAACGATGGCTGTCCCAATAAACATGAGGGGTTTCGATACTTTTCAAATGATTGAGGTCGAAAGAATTCAAACTCCACATCAAATTTTTGATTTGATCCTTTTCCATATCAGTTTGAATATGCTCAGCCATAGTATCCATCAGATCAAGAATTTTTGTAGCACTCGACCAGCCCCCTAATTTTTGGACAATGGCTTTAATCGCTTCTTGTTGTCTTCGATTCCTATCGAAATCACTGGAATAATAGTCAACTCCCCGATCATCATGCCGATGGCGGATCCAATCCAACGCATTCTCTCCATCCAACTGCTGTAGGCCGGCACGCAGATTGATATGGGTATGATCTGTCGGATCATTATAAATCAAATCTCTTTCTACCTGGACCGTAATTCCACCTACTTCATCAACAATTTCTACAAAGCTATTGAAATCTACTACTATGTAATGGTCAATGGGGATCTTAAATAGGCGTTCAACCGTTTGTTTTGCCAAGGTAGGACCGTCCGTATCAGGAATCTTTCCTAATCTCTCTTCTTCCCTTCTTAATTGATCTCCCATATTAAACACGCTGTTCACTTTGAGCTCCCGGCTAACTTCCGGTACCATGACTTTGGTATCCCGAGGAATTGAAACCATCGAGACCTCTTTTTTCACTGGATCAATGGCAGCTAGTATCATGACATCGGTAAGATTTGTTCTCGTCTCCGGCCGAGAATCCCTGCCCATGATTAGAACCGAAAAGGTTTTTGTTTCTTTCGGTTTCTCCATAGCTTGTTTTGACTCATAGGAAAAAGATCTTCCTTCCGTTTGATAACCCGGCTTTAAAGAAATATGATCCAATGCTTTATCGACCCGCCAAACTGCATATCCGAGGGTGCTGGTGCTCACGATGAAGGAAATAAGAATAAAGTTAAAAATGAAACTTCGGAACCTCTTCTTTTTTCTCCTTCTCTTTCGTACTCTTCTTCTTTCACCTCTTACCTCTATAGGTAGCTGATTTATGTCTTTCGTTAGGAAATCCACACTAGAAAAATTCCTTTCATATATTTTGGGGAAGGAGGTTATTTCGCGAAAACATGGTTACCAATGGTGGCCGTTGCTGTTCTAGAACGCATCCATTGACTCGTTGATATTTTTGGATTATAAAATAGCGTAGCTCCCCGAGTAGGGTCATTCCCCTTTAAGGCCTCTTGTACAGCCTTGATTGTATCCGAACTCGGTGATATACGGTAAATTAGTTTACTCGCAACCGGTGAAAATTGGTAGTGATCAACCCCGTTTTTACTTGTAACCTGGAAAATCACATCCTTAATCGTATCAGGCCAATCCGGACTTTTTACGCGATTGAGTACAGTGGCTGCAACCGCTACTTTTCCCTCATGGCTTTCTCCCCCTGCTTCCGCCTCGGTTATTCGATAAAGCCAATTTATATCACTGTCTTCAGTCGTATGGGACGATCTTGATGATGTTGTTGGATATTGAATGGACACCTGTGAGAGCTTCGGATTATAGGATACTTTCATGCCAAGTTTCTGAGCAACATAACGAAGCGGAATAAAGGTTTTACCATTTCGGTTTACCGTTGGTACGGCAAGATTGTCCCGCTGCCATTTGTCCGTTTCCTTGACGAAGAATTCGGCATAACTATTGCCCGATGGGAGGGTAAGAATCTTCCCATTCCGCTTTAATTGAACTGATTTAGACCGATCATTCCAGTTTACCGCTACGCCGGTATGTTCAAAAAACCTGGAATGTACCATAGTACGACCTTTTTGGATAAAACTCTCCGTTTTTACTGGGACTCCATTGATCATAATAGTAGCTTGAGTTGAATCGGCAGCCTGTGTCATACTTGGAACAATAAAAATGGAGAAAACAAAGGATAGGAGGAAAGTAGATCTTTTCTTCATGGTAGAATCCTTTCTAAAAAACTGCACTATGTGTATGAAATTACGGATGTTAAAGAAAGTATGTATCCTAACATCATCCATACAGCATATTTTTTTGATGTATCATTTTTTAGGTAATGATAAGAGCAAGAGCACATTTCCTGCAAGCGTCTTCATAATATCAAAGAATTATGACCATTCTATTAACTTTTTATTAAAACCTTTGACCTTGTCTGTTATAAAAAATGATGACTAGTCCTATTTTTGAACTCGGGGGAGAAATTATAAGATACGAAGGAAAAAAATGAAGTTCATAGAGGATTGTACTCTGACTGAGAAAGATAAGGAAACATGAGATTGTAGAATGGGTTAAAAGCAACTTATTACCCATTCACATCTGACAATAGGAAGTGATACCATTAACAGCTATTTAATGGATATCAATATCCATATTAAAAAAAATTCCTCGTTACTAAATAACGAGGAACATCGAGGAAATTAAATAAAGGTTATGAACTTGCAAAAACAATAATAATATACCGTTAATTTTTGACCGTTCTGTTATCAATTGTTGAATAATTTTAGGTAATTCTGCTTCACATTTTGGAATTCAGCTTGGTGCTGACCTGACATCCCTTGCTAATGGATCAGTTGGTGGGGAGAAATTACAAAGCGGTTGGCAGCGTTGCAGAGCAATCCCTAACGGGAAGAATTCAATAAAAGTTCTGGTACCTTATACATACAAAATCCTTGAGAAAATAAACATTCTCAAGGATTTTGTATGTTATTAAGCCGTTTTTTCTCCGTTGACGGAACTCTTTAAACTCTTACCGGCCGTGAAGGCAGGGATTTTGGATGCTGCGATCTCAATCTCTTGACCTGTTTGTGGGTTGCGACCTTTACGTGCGGCACGTTCACGAACTTCAAAATTACCGAATCCGATTAACTGTACCTTTTCTCCCTTTTTCAAGCTGTTCTCAATGGCCTCGAGTACCGCATCCACCGCTTTTGTGGCATCTTTCTTGGTGATTTCAGCGGTTTCTGCTACGTAGGCTACTAATTCCGTTTTGTTCATTTTTAAACCTCCCTATAAAAATATGGTATTATTACCAATATAATAAAAATTAGTATTTGATAGCAAGTGTTACTTTGACAGAATACCTGTTCCTTTACTGGATCCAAGCAAAGGATCTCTACGGTTCATAACACCAAAGAGGGATGAGGATCCACCTATTGCGCAACTTATTTTTGTATGCTTGCTACTCTATGTACTATTATTATGGACAATTCACTAGTTTTTAGACCTGTCAACATGGCCTAGTTCATTTGCATTCTGCTCATTTTTTATATTACACTTGTATTACAAGACATTACATCTAATGAACAGACATCAACTACAACCAATAAGGAGTGAAGTTTGATGCAAGCTGACATGAAGATGGAAGATGTTCTAGCTAAATTGAGGCAGTTAAAGGCAAAAGGGGAATCCCTAAGTAAAAAGAAAGTAAAGCAATCTGATCCTGTATTAATGAGAAACGCACTGTTTTACTTTCCGTCGTGGGAACATGCATTAGAGAAAATTGACGCCTAAGATAAAGGATAATAAAGGATACCAATAGCTAAGAGCTAAAGGTATCCTTTATTATCGATGGGATAAACCCTTATTGTCTATACGCATCTACCTATACAACTTAGAAAAGCCCTCAAGTCTATGTCCTCTATATTTCAATCACCTTTTATTAGTGATTTTGATGGAGTCTAGCTACTACGATATGGAAAAATACTAGTTTTTTTGACATGTCAATGGTTGCAATTTGTAGAATTTTTCCATCTACTCATAATGCATATCTTGAATTATTATGAAATTCCCTACGCATGAACTTGAACTGTATTGTTGTTACCTGCCAGGAATGGCAGGCATATTTTTTATCAGAAAAGATACTCCTCCTTATTTATATAAAATGACTATGTATTATATCGATAAAAAAATGGCCCGCCAACAGATGGCGGGCGGATATATAGATATAGGGGGTCATTTACATAGTTCAATTGTACAAGGATAATATTACCAGAATGTTACATAAGAATTAATAAATGATAACTTCGGCGGTTGGTTGTGATAATATAAGAACATACACTCTTGTTTAGGGGTGGTTGTATGGAGAAGTGGTGGGAAGTCAGTAAGCTTAAGAAGCAGTTGGCTTCCGTTGACTTATGCCAATGCAAAACCGAAATGAAAGGACGTTGGTTGATCGTAAACCCGGACACCATGGAACGGGCTTATGTTTGTACTAACTGTAAGCGACGAGTCTATCCAAAGGCGCAATAGATCAGGTGAGAAGATCATAAGGAGTTAAAGAATAGGTCAACCTTCTAAAAATATCCGCATATCCTTTTCTTCTTTTATCCACTATAAATGGAGCGCTGGAAGTAAGTTATCATATGTTTACAAAAAATTAACGCAATATTTATAGATATTAATCTGATTTTTTTATATACTTTTATGTGTTACACAAACGTTTAAATAAGGAGTTATTACAGCATGAACCACACCAGAGAAACAGGAGCAGAAATCATTAAGCAATTAGGCACTAGTCCATATATTTTATGGCGTTATTTAATGGAAAGAAATTTTATCCAACCTTCCATGAATGAATTAGAGCAACACTTTGGCCGAAGCCCAAGGACGATCCGATGCTGGTTGAAAAAATTAGAGGTGCATGGATATCTTAGGAAATCGGCATAGTTTCCTCTTGATTAATTGGCGGATTAATGAAAAACTCAAAAAGAATAAATACCCCATTTCAGTTGTTTAAGATTTATAGTAGTTAAAAATGCTCTAAAGCGAAAAAACTTTAGAGCACTTTCTCGCCTATCCCTTATCAATGGTCGAAAATAAGGCATGTTGTGATCTCTTCAAGAGAAGCTTAGTGCTAGGCTGTGGTGGTATTCGTGATGAGGAATTAATATCCTATTGTTGTGAAATTGTTGAATTTACGTTGATTACACTATGCCACTTTCGGGGTATTGTAGAGTTACTCCAGTTCTAAATTCTGCATAATATTTGCATAAAAAATGGTTGCGAAGTCGCAACCATTTTTCCTAGTTAAACTATAGAATCCCCACTAGATCATGGCTTGTTTCCACAGCTTCTTCTCTCTCCGTTAATCCTGTTTTTTCGGCTATGGATTGATTGACGACTAAGGATAATTTTCTGGAACCCGGGTTATCTTCTTTAAACCGATTAGATTGACTATTAAAAGCTTGTTGTTGCTGATCAATCTGCTCCATAAACTGACGTACCTTTCCCGCAGCTACTTTTAATACTTCTGCCAATTTCTTTTCGACCGCTTGCTCAACTACATCTGCTAATCAACTAGCAATAGCATTTTCAACGGAATTTGTAAAAAGTTTGGAAAAAACCTCTAGTCCCTCATGAGTGAAGACAGCTGCGACTTACTCCAAACGTCCTTCTTTCATAAGAATCTCTTTCCCGGGAACTTCCTCATGATTTTTTTGGAGTGAAGCCTGTCCAAGAACGTGTGTATCGGATTCACGCTTTTTCATCTTAGCTTCAAAATTTCCAATGGACTTCTTCATATTCTATTGGTAGTTAGAAAATCCTTACTTCACCGAAAACCTTTTCGAATTTGTTATAATATAGTTCGGAGAGGTGAAGACGATGAGAAAACCAGTTTTCAATAGTAAAGTAATTCAAGGTTTATTCGATGGACAAAAATGTAATTGTCAGATTGAATTCGTCAACGGTGATTATGTAGTTTATGATACGGGCGGTAATGGATCAGCTATTGCTTCTTTAAGCGATAAACAAATGTTAGAATTGCTGCTAACTGGTGAATTAACATACGGAAAACTTCGGTTGTATATTGACATTAAGTTTTCTTAATTAATTGGAACAGTCTTCGCTCACTGTTTGCAAGTCCCTGTAGTAATATTTAACTATCATTTACCAATGTAAAAACTGCGTAAAAATTCTTAAAAATACACTCAAACTAACACAACTTAGGTTAAAATAATAATAAGTTTATTAATTCCTACGATAAAGGCAAACTTATCGAAAGATAAGGACGCAAAGCCAACAGGTCTAAGGTTCCTAACTATGACGGCTGGGTTGCCGAAAGGAGAAGATGGATGTCTTATGTAGTTCTTTGCATTGCTATTTTACCTGCAATGGTCTTAAGTATTTTGGTTGGACTTAAAGAATGATGAACAAGAATTTTTGTTCTAATGAAATATCTTTATTCTATTGATCGGAAAAAAGGAAAACTTGATCGCTTTTTTCCGATTTTTTTTCCCCATTTAGAGAAATTCATCTCATTAGAAACTTGGTAAGGAGTCTACTGCATCAGCTAAATCTTGATAGCTATCCT
>JBEQAI010000131.1:0-8536 GCA_041640415.1 Ammoniphilus sp.
CAAGCGCATATGTACGTGCTCGGACCGGAGAATGTGGTGTCTCGGGCTGTTGAGGAGGAATTAAAACAATATGGTAAGGTGACAAGGATTGCGGGTGAGGATGCTTTTGACAACGCCATTGCTTTTGCGAAGTTTAAGGATAAGGATACCCAATTCGGGTGGGGAATCAACAAGCCAGGACATAATTTGTCCTTTATTCCTGCAGGTGACCTTGGCTTAGCCCTCGCAGCAGCTCCTTTCTCACATCTAGGAAAGCATGCCCCTATGTTATGGACAGATAAGGATCAGATGCCCCCTTCTGTCATGAACTACGTGATGTCCATTCAACCCAAATATGATCTTTCTCCTGCAGAGGGTCCCTTTAATCATGCTTGGCTGGCAGGGGCTGTGGATCAACTGACGAAGGCAGCTCAAGCCGAGATTGATGATATGCTCGAAATTGTTTCGGGGACTGGACAAGGACATGGGGGTCACGGCAGTCATGGAGGTCACGGAAAGCACTAAAAATTTAGTCAAAAAAACTTGGTTGATAGGCCCAACCAAGTTTTTTGACCATTCCATAGGGGTGGGTTTAATGAAAAGTGAGGATATTAGCATCTTAATAGTCGATGATGAGTGGAAGATGAGGAATCTCCTCAAGGTTTATCTTCAAGCTGAAGGCTGGAGGCTGTGTGAAGCCGAAAGCGGAAATGAGGCGCTGCAACGCTTTCAGCAGGAGTCTTTTGACCTGGTCATCTTAGATATAATGATGCCAGGACTAGATGGGTGGGAAGTGTGTAAAAGCATTCGGGAAAAGAGTCATGTACCGATTCTTTTGCTTACGGCCATCAATGAGACGAAAGATAAAGTACATGGATTAAATCTCGGGGCGGATGATTATTTGACGAAGCCTTTTGACAAGGAGGAGTTCATTGCCAGAGTGAAAGCTTTGCTTCGTAGAAGTACGATAGCGAAGGAAACTCGCTTTTCGATCCCGGAGATTGAGATTAATCCTCTTTCAAGAGAAGTTCTAGTTTGTGAAAAAATGGTGTTGATGACGGCGAAGGAATTCGACTTGTTTTGCTTATTCGTAAAAAAGCCAAATCAAGTCTTTAACCGAGAGCTGTTGCTGGAGCAAGTATGGGGCGCTGAATTTTTGGGGGATGACAGAACTGTCGATCAGCACATTAAAAATATACGGGAAAAAGTGAAAAAAGCGGGATGCACGTATAATCCCATACAAACGGTTTGGGGAGTAGGTTACAAGCTTAATGTTCAAAAATAGGTTGAACTCCATTGTTGTCAAATTGGGGATGGCGATGGTGGTCCTTTTATTCGTCGTGTTATTTCCCTTAGGGTATGTTGTGAACCAGGGTTTTTTTGCCTTTTACTATCAAGAATCTCTCCAAGCGCTAGATCGACAAAGTGATAAAATCATCCATATCATGGTGAACTCCCGGGAAATGGGGATGGATAATCATTTGACCATGGCCATGCACATGGTAGACGATGGAGTCATGATTCTGGATTCCGAGCGGAAAATGGTCATCCAGAAAAATGTCGACTTGAATCCGCGGATTTTAGTAAAGGATCAGGATTGGACTCAGCTTAGGAATGGAAACAGCTTAACCAAGCAAGAAGGAGAGCAACCGGGTCAATGGATTATTATGGCTAAACCACTTATCCTTAACCAGCAGTTTCAGGGGGTTGTCGTTATGGCGACCACGATGGATGCTATTGAACGTTCGGTCTCTCAAGTTCAACACGTATTAATTTTGTCCGGGGTAGGAGCTCTATTGCTCGCCTTGGGGTTTACCGTTTTGATGGTCAGGAAGCTTTCGATTCCTATGCTCAATATGGTGGGTGCTGCCAAGGCGATGGCAAAGGGAGATTTAAACGTTCGTGTTAGGGTGGAGTCAAACGATGAAATCGGATCCTTAGCTCAGGCGATCAATGATCTGGCATCTGACTTAAAGCGCTTTGAGGACACGCGAAAAGAATTTTTCGTCAATATTTCCCACGAGCTGCGTACGCCACTTACCTATATTCAGGGGTATGTGGGACTTCTTGAAGAGCGATCGGGGAGTATGGAGCACATCCGAATTATTAAAAGTGAAACGCGGCGTCTTAAGCGTTTAGTTGACGACCTTTTTGACTTATCCCAGCTTGAAGAAGGGAAGATGGCTCTGACTCTTGAATGGGTTGATTTGCCAGAGGTACTGCAGGGCGCCTTAGACAGTGTATCAATGAGAATGAAGGAAAAGAACATTTCCTTGGTAGTGGAAGAAGAAGAAACTCCTTTACTCTTATTAGATGGTTACCGGATGCAGCAGGTGTTTATTAACCTGCTGGATAATGCCATTCGCTATACGAAGGAAGGGGCAATATCGGTTATCACTCAAAGAGTAGACGAAGAGGTCCACATCCGGATTTGTGATACGGGGAGTGGAATCCCCGAGGAGGAATTACCGTATATTTTTGAACGTTTTCATCGGGTTGAAAAGTCTCGGTCTCGAGCATTTGGGGGGACGGGTTTAGGACTCGCGATCGTAAAAAAGCTGGTTGAGCTTCAAGGTGGCACAATCTCTGTCCAAAGTAAGATGGAGCAAGGTACGGGATTTAGAATCAGTTTTCCTATCGGAAAAGAGGAGAGGGAATCATGAATTATCTGGTTTGGGCAGTGGCCGGGAGCCTCATTGTGGCCGGTTTAATCTGTTTATCGATGGCCCCTGCCGCCATGGCAGACTACCCGATGGGGACCTTCATTCATTCGTTTGTTGTCGTTTGCTTCTGGACGGCGGTTCCACTTCTTACCCTTGGGTTTGTTTATTATGTGGTGACCCGGAAGAAGAACTAATGCAGATTGCCTGGAATTCATTAACATATTTTCATCCCGATTGAGAAACCCTAGGGTTATCAGAAGAGGGGGATGGATCTAGTGTATTGGAAAAGCAAAGTCCTCTATGATGCTTTATGGGAGCAGTTTCATCCTTCCCAAGATGCTAAGCTTCAAATCTCCAAGAACGAATACGAGGAAATTCGGCTGGTTTATCTTAAATCGTTAACAGATGAAGCAAAGATCCAAACTCTGATTTTAAAGCCTTTTTATGAATTAGTGAGCGAGGAAGACTTCTCGCGCTACATTCGCTCTTTGCCCAATACTTCTGGATATCAAGAAACCGATAATCTGGCCAAAAAGATCTTAGAAGGCAACCTCATCTTATTCAGTGGCCTCCATGTCTTTATCATTGATGTGAAGAAGGCGGTCAACAATGCGGCCACCCAAGCATCAGTAGAAAATGTGATTCAAGGACCCCAATACGGGTTTAGTGAAAATATTGAAGTGAATTTAAATCTAATTCGTCATCGCTATCCGCAAGAAACCTTGAGGATAGAAGTGCAAGTCCTCAACACGCAAATTCCTCAATCGGTATACCTAGTTTATGATACGCAATTTGTCAATGAAGATCGTTTGCAGAAAATAAAAGAGCGCTTGGGGAAAATAAAAGGGAAAACCTTGCAAGCAGTAGGAGAGTTAGAGCAGAAATTAAATCATGAAAAAATCACCCTATTTCCAACCTCGATGATAACCGAGCGGCCGGATCGGGTAGCCTTGAATTTATCTCAAGGGAAAGTAGCATTAATGGTTAATGGGACACCGTTTTTACTCCTAGCCCCTGCCGTCTTTTATGATTTTATGTCATCGATGGAAGACATCTATCAGTCATGGGGTGTGAGTCGCTTTATCAT
Source organism: Ammoniphilus sp. (assembly GCA_041640415.1). Classification (GTDB taxonomy): domain Bacteria; phylum Bacillota; class Bacilli; order Aneurinibacillales; family RAOX-1; genus YIM-78166. Next base: position 3,730 of record JBEQAI010000131.1, read on the forward strand.
TCTGCTGCGTTATTTTGGGCTTTTTATCAGTTTAATTTTACCATCTATGTATGTCGGGGTTACGTCTTTTAATCCTGAGCTGTTCCAAGTGCAGCTGGCGCTGTCCATTGCAGGAAGTCGAGTAGGGGTTCCCTATCCGTCCTACCTAGAGGTGCTATTTATGCTGGTCATGATGGAATTGCTGACGGAGGCTTCGATACGGTTGCCCAAGACCATTGGATCCACCGCCACTACTGTAGGGGGATTGATCCTAGGCCAAGCGGCAACGGAGGCGGGGTTAGTTTCTAATATTATGATTATCCTGGTAGCTGCAGTTGCCATCTCCAATTTCGTTATCCCGATTAATGCCATGGGCTTCGCCCTTCGGGTCTCTAAGTATTTCGTGTTGCTGCTCACCACCTTCTACGGCTTAGTGGGAATGGTCGTTGGCATGATCTTCCTGACTGGATACTTATGTAAACTTGACAGCTTCGGGCAGCCATACCTTCGTTTATTTTTAGGGGATAATGACAAGGATCTTTTTAATGATAAGGAAACCGTCTCATGAAAACCCGCTATATCTACTATATTATCCTATTGAACATGCTTTCGAATGTTGTAGCCCATGTTCCTGTTATTCTCATTAGACACCGTTTTGATGGGGCGGTTATGGCCATTCTGGTTGGCAGCATCTTGAGTACAGGGATCGCGATGGTTTTCTTCAAAAGTCTTCAGGCCTTTCCTCAGCAAGACTTTCCAGAGATCTTGAAGCAGCATACTCCATCATGGGCGAGGTTTACCATCCTAGCTTATTTTATCATCGCTTGGTTTTTTGCTGGATTTATCACAATCGCCTCCTATAGTGATATTACAGTTCGGTTTATTAATCCGGATATTTCGGAATGGCAAACGGACCTTTTGTTTATCCTGATCGTCATTTTTCTTGCGAACTCCACGACTAAACAAGTGCTTTACATACTGGAGATCATTCTGGTCGTCAACGTTCCATTAATCATTTTAATTTTCATACACGGATTGAGAAGTCCGTATATGGATTGGACCGCCGTCAGACAAATTCTCACCTATGCTTGGAATTGGCCCGCCTGGGACGCATTAGCAGCTACGACTTATATCTTTACGGGTTACGCGAACATGGTCATTTTTCATCGGGTATTTTCTCAACAGATCTCTTTGAGATGGTTTCCGTTAGTAGGTGTTGTTGGTTTATTGAACCTCGCCACCACCTTTTTTTTACCCATTGGCTACCATGGAACGGAAGGAGTGGGCTCTTATATCTACCCTTGGATCGCCACAGCCGACTCCATCCGGATGGAACTGGGCCCTGTTGAACGGATGGTGTTTGTTTTTCTCTTGCTGTATTTAAGCATTTCACTATTGAGTACCTTAGTTCATTGGCATGTCGGATTAAAACTGGTCCAAGGCATACTTCCTTCTCCAAGTTCAAGTAAAAACAAAACGTGGTATCCCCTTCTTGTATTATGCAGTTTTGGCGTGCTTACCCTTGTTGCAGATCTACTATTTAATGAGGTTAACCTCTATAACCTGTCAGTATGGTGGCTACGGCTCCGATTGCCGAGCGAGATCCTCCTTGTATTGTTATTGTATTGGATTGCTAGGAAGGTGAAGCATGAAACGAAGTCGACTTCTTCTGCTGCTGATCGTCGCTAATCTGATTATCTTATCTGGTTGTGGGTTCAAAGATATCGATAAGCGGTTTTTCGTTGTCAATATCGGGATTGACAAGCCGGATAATGAAAAACAAAAATATAAGGTCATCCTGAAGCTTGCCATACCTACAGGTGAAGTAAAGAGTGGGAACAGTGAATTCATACTCGTTGAACAGGAAGCTCGAACCATTGCGGATGCGGTGCGCAACATCAAGTCCAAAGTGGATAAAGAATTGGATTTTAGTCAAGCGAAAGTCATCGTCATCGGAGAGAAAATGCTGGAACAAGATATGCTTGACTTAACCGATTGGATGATCCGGCGCCGTGACATACAAAAAATTGCTTACATGGCAGCGGGGGTTCCCGATGCAAGGACCGTTATGGAAATCAAACCCAAATCGGAGCGGTTGCCTTCCAATGCCTTGTTTTTAACTTTCGGGGGTGAGGGATCGGAATCGATCTTCACCATTACTTCCTTTCTTTTTGATTTTAGGAGGAGATTGTATGAAAAGGGACTCGACGCTTTTCTGCCAGTGATAGAGCCGGTGGGAGAAGACTTGTTTCAGGTTAACAAGCTTGCGATACTTAATCCAGAGGGATTTCAAGGGTTTCTAAGTCCTCAAGATACGAAATTTTTTCATCCGTTAGTCTCTTCCGCTCATATCCGAAGAACGAATGTAACCGTGCAGCAGGGAGACTGGGATTTTGTCATCGATGTCGGGGAAATCAAAGGAAGCTTTAAAGTAAAAGAAAGTGAAAAAGGAAAAGTAAAGATCATGCTAAACTATGAGATACAAGGAATTATTGAAGAATCAACACGTAACGTGGAAAGTGATCAGCTGGGAGAGATTGGAGCTATAGTAGAGAAAGAAATGAAAAGAAAGATTCGTCATATGCTATCCAGCCTGCAAAAGAACAAATGGGATCCTGCAGGGTTTGGTCTGGAGTATATGGCCCAGCGGTATGACAATCAGGGGGAATGGGATGATTGGAGAGAACGATTGTATCCGAACGCAACCTTTGACGTTCAAGTGAAAGCTAATATTCTAGGGACAGGCTTTACACATTGATGCAAGGGGCATTTTCTGATAAACTGGGTTCAAGTAAATACGCAGGTTCGAACAAGAGAGACCACTAAGCCGCAGTTTCGATATGGAGCTGGATCGTGCAATAGGGTCTCTTTTTTTGTGGAGTGAGGAGGAATCTGATATGCAAAGCAAGGACCGAGGAAAGAAGCTTCGCTTATGTCATCAACAGACGTTTGATGTCCTTGTTATTGGGGGTGGCATCACGGGTTGCGGAATTGCCCTAGATACGATCACCCGGGGAATGAAGACCGTGCTGCTGGAGATGCAGGATTTTGCAGCGGGAACCTCCAGCCGCTCAACGAAGCTAGTTCACGGGGGATTGCGATACTTGAAGCAGTGGGAAGTGAAAATGGTCGCAGAGGTGGGAAAGGAACGAGCGATTGTCTATGAGAATGGCCCCCATGTCACGACACCGGAGTGGATGCTGCTGCCTATCTATGAGGGCGGCACCTTGGGGAGATTCAGAACGTCCCTTGGATTAAGGCTTTATGATTTCCTCGCAGGAGTGAAGCGAAGCGAGCGGCGACAAATGTTGAGCGCGAAAGAAGTATTGGGCAAAGAACCGCTGCTTAAAAAGCAAGGCCTAAAAGGCGGGGGTTATTATGTAGAATATCGTACGGACGATGCTAGGCTAACCATCGAGGTCCTTAAGGAAGCGGTTAAACATGGGGCTCAAGCGTTTAATTACGCTAAGGTGGAGGACTTTCTTTATGGAAGCGGAAAAGTGATAGGTGTAAAGGCCGTTGATCAATTGTCTGGAGAAGTGATTGAGATCTTGGCTCGGAAGATCATTAATGCAACGGGTCCATGGGTGGACTTTTTGCGTGAAAAGGATCAGTCCAAGATGGGCAAAACGCTGCAGCTCACTAAGGGGGTTCATCTGGTATTTGATCAGCGGCGCTTCCCTTTAAAGCAATCGATTTATTTTGATACATCGGATAAGCGAATGGTATTCGCAATACCACGAGATGGAAAAACCTATGTAGGAACAACAGACACCGTGTACGAGGAAAACTTGGAGTATCCGCGAATGAGTGAGCAGGATCAGGTGTATCTGCTGCGATGCATCAATGATATGTTTCCTACACTTCAGCTCACAGAGAAAGATGTGGAATCCAGCTGGGCAGGGCTACGTCCATTAATCCATGAAGAAGGCAAGGGACCATCCCAAATTTCGCGAAGGGATGAAATCTGGCAATCTTCCACAGGCCTTATTACCATTGCTGGAGGCAAACTGACGGGTTATCGCAAGATGGCCGAATTGGTGGTCGATTTGGTTGCCAAGAGCTTGCGTGGAGATGGGGGATTTGGCCCTTGTCAAACCAAGCATCTTCCAATATCCGGTGGAGAGGTTGGAGGCTCCGGGCAGTTTTTGTCTTTCCTTGAGGAAAGGGCAAAGAAAGGAGTAAAGCTTGGCTTAACAGTTCACCAAGCTGAGAAATTAACTCGACTCTATGGGTCCAACGTTGATCGAGTGTTCGATTATGCCAATACTAGGCTAGAGAGTACTCTGCCGCTGGATTTGAAGTTGATGCTGGTCTACGCATTGGAAGAAGAAATGGTAGTCAAACCGACGGATTTCTTTATTCGGCGGACAGGAGCCGTATTTTTCCGAATCGAATGGGTTCATCGATGGAAAGATGCTGTGCTAGAGCATATGGCGAAATATTTTTCGTGGACACAATCGCAACGGAAGAATTATGCTAAGGAACTGGAGGATGCCTTGACACATGCGGTGGAGGCGGTAAAGTAAAGTAATATAAACCTTTTTGGAGGGAATTGCTTAACAGCTATTCCCTTTTTATGTGTGAGTTAAATCACTCCAGGTACTTTCCCTTTTTTGGTATCCTAAAGTCAGAAAAAAGTTTTATACCAGAGGGGGATGAGGATGGACGAGAAACGTGAGTATGTTTGGCACGAAATGAAGATCGATGAAGTAAGCGAGCGGTTAGAAACTTCAAATCAGGGCTTAACAACAGAGCAAGTGGATGACTTCATGAAGAGGTATGGCAAAAACCGTCTGCCAGAGAAAAAGCCACCTACCACTTTAAT
>JBEQAI010000132.1:0-8513 GCA_041640415.1 Ammoniphilus sp.
GGAAGGTTGTTCGCTACTGAGTTCCACAGGAAGCTCTCCGGGCTCTTCAGCGGTGACGTTGACCTCTGTTGAAGCCGTGCGTCCATCGAACCAGACCTCTCCGGCAAAGCTGCGAATGCGATACCAGCCGTTCCACTCCTCGAAGGCAGTGACGACCTGCGGGGATAGCCCGCCGAGTTTTCGGCTGGAGACGAGAGGCTGCTCAAAAATGGGCACATATTGATCCACGCGAATGTTCTTTTCTACAGGTGAAATTTCCCCCACCAGTACTTGGTCAGCTAAGAGCCAGAGGTCCCCGGTCCAGGTTTTGACACGATACCAATCTCCCTGTTTCTCGAAGGCTTGGATCGGCTGGGGGGATAGGGCATGAGGCGTAGGCTCAGCACCGGGTTTTCTGTATAAGGTCGCCTTCTTGGTTAGAGTTAGTCGAACGTCGACCTTCTCCAGTGGAGCGTTCACAGGCGCAGGCGCTGCTGGCTTCTTGGCAGGTGTCGGGTCTGCTTCCACCGTATAGTTCTTGCTCTTGGCAATATCAGCAAAGCTTAGTTTGGAGGTGGTAATAATGACGGGAGTCTTCACTTTGACTTGGTCAAACAACCACCGGACATCTTGGTTGTGCATCCGAACACATCCGAGGGAAACATAACTGCCGATGGACTTTTCGTTGTTATTGCCATGGATGCCATAGGTGTCGCCTTTTGTTCCACGCGCACTCAAGCCCAGCCAGCGATCGCCAAGGGGGTTTTTCGGGTCTCCGCCGGCGATTTTTCCTTTGTAATAAGGGCGGTTTTTGATTTTATTGACAATCTCAAAGGTTCCTTCGGGTGTATACGTCTGCTGCTTGCCGGTGGCAACGGGGAATGTTTTGATCAGCTTGCCGTCCTGGTAAAAAGCGAGTTTATTAGAGGCCTTATTAATAATGATGAGTTGCTTGTTTTTTTCTGCTGCTCCTACAGTGGAGCCGGCTCCTGCGAGCAGGCATAAGACGACAATCCAAGTCCATATTCGTTTCACTTGTCGTTCTCCTTCCCATAAAGTAACAAAATTAATTATAAATTAGTAATATTTGGTAGGTAAACGAGTTTCGATCAACAGTTTTTGCATGAGGAGGAGGGATTCTGTCGAGAATGAAAGAAAAAGGGAGAAGTGAGGGAAAATGAATCTCCGCCAACGTATGGCAATCAATTTCATCTATAAAATCGTCTTGTTTCCAACGATGATTTTCGGGGCATCGGCTCTCCTTCCTTCGCAGATTCACTATTCCTCTTGGGTTCCGCCTGTTTTGCTGAGCGGCTTATTTATCTTGATTGGGCTTTTTGCAGATGAAACGATTTTGCCGATGTTTGGGAATGAGAAAGCCACGATCCAGGGAACTTTCTTTATGACAGGGGCGACGTGGGCTGTTCCTTTTTTCCTGCCGGGGAATGGGATTACGTTCTTGGGCGCTGCAGCTACGGGATTAGCCTTAGGAATGGTGGAGTATGGTATGCACGGGTGGATCTTAAAACAAAGAAAGACAAGCACATCATAAAATGGTAAATTATAGATACGAGAGTTAGGCAACCAAGCCAAGGAGGGAGGGGATATATGGAAATATACCAAAGTGATCCAGGGAATATCAGGGGATTGGATTGAGTATTGGGATAATCGCTTGAACGAGTTTATTTGCCTGGTGGATCGCTCCAAAACCACACGCTATGTTTCCTTTGGCATTCAGAATGTGATGGGATATTCTCCCGAGGAAGTGGTAGGGACACCAGCCTTTCGTGTGATGGATGAGGAAACAAGGAAGTCGGTATTTGAACACTATGAAGGTTTTTTGCAAACCAAGGGGAGCTTTGAATTTCAATATGAATCCTGGACGAAGAAGGGAACTCCTATCACTTTACATAGTAAAACGTTCGTCGTTGTTGTGGAGGAGCGGTCCATTGGGGTAATTAGCATTATTCAGCGCTAAGGCTAAGCAGTACCCACAGCTCTTTGAGGCGTATGCCGGGATGCTGAAAAAAATGATGGAGGGGAAACCGTTATGAATCCTCCTCCGACATTTCATGAGTGTCTTCACAAAGCTAAGCATTGAATGCTTTTGATGGTCGTTTAATTCTCTTCCCTTGAAGGTTACGGTCGTATTCCGAAAGATATCCTCTAAGTCCGTCGAGTCGGAGGGTGGAGAGTCTACATAGCCTGCTTTTTCCAAGAGTTCCTCATAAGAGATCCCTAGGGGATCCGCAATTTTTCGCAGGACCTCTGGTGAAGGGATGCCGCGGCTGCCTGTTCCGATTTGGGGAATATAGGCATTCGATACTCCGCTCAGGCGTTCAAGCTGTCGGATCGATAACTTTTTTTGTGTTCTAGATTCCCGCAGATAAACACCAAAGGCTCTCGCGTTCATAGGTCCTCCTATGTGGGTTTGCTATATTATTAACGCTTGCAAAAGTAAGCACCAAATGAAAAGCATAGTTCTTAGACTGATCATATCAAAATGAGAACGAAAGATTAAGGGGTAGAAATGATCTTATCCAAGGAAATATTAGTTTTGCTAGATAAAAATGGGAAGTTAGCTCAGCAGGATCTCGAACGGGAGATGAATGACCCTCGAATAAAGGAACGAATGAAGCTGCTGATTGAGCATGGAGATATCGAGCGGGTAGAGAAGGATCAATTCAGAATAACGAAGAAAGGTAAAACCATGCTCAGAAAGCTCTTGTAACAAGGAAGAGCCTCCGCTACAACTCTGGAGGCTCTTCCCTTACTTTTTCATGTTGATGGGCTATTGTAAAGATGTCCAGAAATCCGGTAGGTTTGCGCCCCATTTTGCCGGATCTTGGTTTTGTTGGATAAACTGCTCGGTCGTTCCAAAGGCATTCCAGCCCATGAAGATGCGCTCCGTTGGTTGGGTTGGAATGGATAAGCGCTGCCCGGGGTAGATGGTGGGCGATGTTAAACGGTTTTGAGTGACCAGTTGATCTACTGTTACTCTCGGATTGGACAGGGTGAATAGGTCCTGCAGATGAGGCGAATGCTATTTGTTGGGGAGTAAAAAAGTAGTATAAGATTGCCAACAAAATCATCCTAGTTGAATAGGAGTGGAAGCGAATGCCAGAAGAGCGTGAAAACAGGAAACAGACTGAGGAACCTACAGTGGCTCCCGGTATGGAAATGGATGAGTTGGAAGAAGAAGCGACGGAAGAGGAAGTGGCTGAGGGGGACTATACCTCCGTGACCAAGCTCGTAGTGGATCGCATGCCAGAAGATGCCTAGAAAATCCCTGCAAGATTGTAGGGGTTTTTTTCGTTTTATGTTATAATCTCAGAGTCATGCAAAATATTTTGCACTCGGGGGAAGCGAATGAACTTGAAAGAATCCAGACCTTATCTTACTATCCCATTCATTTATTTTATCCTATCCATTATTTGGGTTGTGGTATCAGCCCAGTTATTTTTAAGCTCTGAACATCCTTTTTGGAGTCATATCATCCTGGAGCTTATTTTCGTAGTTTTCACAGTAGGAGTTCTTTACTTCTTGATTTCTAATCAAGTATCGAAGGAGCGAAAGGCCAAACTCCTCCATCAGGAAAGAGAAGAGCAGCTCCGTTATGTCGTGGATACGATGCCTGATTTTGTTTGTTATAAAGATGCCCAAGGACGTTGGGTGGAAGCGAATCCTTTTGCCTTGAAGTTATTCCAATTGGAGGGAGTCCCATATAAAGGGAAGACCGATCGGGAACTGGCGGCTTATTCTGAATTTTATCGGGAGGCATTGCTATACTGTTATGAATCAGACCAACATGCATTGCAATCCGACGAGATCATCCGGCTAGAAGAAATCATCCCTAAGCCCGATGGCAGCGTTCGGGTTTTTGACGTGATTAAAGTCCCTACCTTTCACCCTGATGGTTCGAGAAAAGGACTCACCGTGATCGGACGCAACATTACCGAACTTAAGGAAGCCGAGGAACGGTACAAGTCCCTTTTTGAGCAAAATCCGGAAGCCATAGCTTCCTATGACTTACAAGGGAAATTTGTCAGTGCCAATGCCGCTAGCCAGAAGATTACAGGCTACACTCTGGAAGAGTTGAGTAAGATGGATTATGCGGACGTGGTCTTTCCAGAGGATTGGGAGATGGCCCAAAAGAACTTTCACCTGACTTTAGCCGGAGAGCAGCCGATCTTTGAGGTCATGTTTCGTCATAAAAGTGGACACCCCATTCACATGAGCATCAAATATGTTCCGATCGTCGTTAATGGTGAAATTGTGGGGGTCTACGGCATTGCAAAAGATATGACGGACTGGAAGCGAGCGGAGGAGTGGTTGAGAAAGTCGGATCGACTCTCGATTGTAGGAGAATTGGCAGCAGGGGTGGCACACGAAATACGTAATCCCTTAGCGACATTAAGCGGGTTTGTTCAATTGCTAAAAGAACAGAACTTAAACCATCTTCATTACTATGACATCATGTCTTCTGAGCTTGATCGTATTAATTTCATCGTCAGTGAATTTATGCTGTTGGCTAAGCCACATGTGCTCAATTTCCAGCCCAAAGAAGTGGGCACCATTCTCAATCATGTCATTACCCTAGCCAACACACAAGCCATCTTAAATAATGTAGTCATCGAAACAGATCTCGAGCCTGATCTTCCGCTGATTCCCTGTGAAGAAAACCAGCTGAAGCAGGTGTTTATTAATGTGATTAAAAATGCCATCGAAGCGATGACCGACGGAGGAACGCTGCAAATTCGGGCAGGCCGGAAGAGAGACCACTTGTACATTGAGTTTATCGACCAAGGCCCAGGGATTCCGGAGGAACGGTTGGTTAAGCTAGGTGAACCCTTCTATTCAACGAAAGAGAAAGGGATGGGTTTGGGTTTAATGGTAAGCTATAGAATTATGGAAGCCCATGGCGGGAAGATGAATATCTCAAGCCAAGTCGGGGAAGGAACCCGAGTGGAAGTATGGTTGCCTTTAGGAAAAGAAAGCTAGCCTTCACCATGAGTGAAGGCTAAAAAACCAAACCAAATGTAAGCCATTTACGAAAAGATAGAGGGTTAAGGTAAAGGCCAGTGGTTTATAAATCCTTTTAAAAGGAATGTAAGCCTTGAACAGAAAGAGAAGAAGAGGAAGCCCCACCTTAATGAGATAAAACCAAGCAATCCCTAGCTGAAAGTAGATATGATTCATAATGGGGTTTAACTCCGATATTTGGTCTGCTCGTAAGCCTAAATCGGTAAAAATAGCGTCGGTAATACATAAAAGCAAAATCATGAAATAGATATGCTTGCCACTAAATAAGGGTTTTATCAGCATCTGCCTTTCCTCCTTCTCTGTTCATTATAACGAATTAGAGTATTCTTTTGAAAGAACTTTTCTTCTGCTAGAGGTACTGTTACGATGATGTTCTCGAACATGTCAAATAGTGGCGGCCACACTTTTTTGCCATGATGTTTTTTATTAACTTTCCCATCGCGTGGTTTTTCATTATATGGTGGTGAAAAAGAGTGAGCTCCTAGAGGAATTAAAAGAGTTTGCACGGGAGCAGAAAGCGTAGAGTTAGTTAATGGACTAATCAATAACTTTTGTTACAACTTTCCTATCAACCTATGATAGTATGGAAAAAAACAGTAGTAAAAGGAGAGAGGAAAACGTGCAACGAGGCTTTATACTCATGATGATGTTTGCCGTGCTCAGCTTGATTAGTCCGTCCCTTTACGCATCGGCTAAATCGCCATATGTATCTATTAAACTTGTAAATTATGTTGGCAGCCCTAAGGAGCTTTCGATTCAAGTGAAAGGGGACTATGTGAGTCAAGAAGGAGTGTCGATACCATCTGGAAGCTCTTTTAAAATTAGAGTGGAAAATGGACAGCTGTCTTGGAATGAGAATACGAGCCAGGGGACAAGGGTCACCTTCACACCCAAGGTTTACGATAGGGATCATTACATAACAATTAACAGTCGATCATACTTAGGGGAAATGACGTTTACCATAGAAAACGGCAATCGGATCCGTCCGATCAATCGACTTCTGCTTGAGGATTACGTACTCGGTGTGGTTCCACAGGAGATGCCTGCTTCCTGGAATCTAGAGGCACTGAAAGCTCAAGCGGTTCTCGCTCGGACTTATGTGATGGGGAAACTAGACCAACCCCTCGATGATACGGTAAGGTATCAGGTATTCGGGGGATTATCGACGAATGCCAATGTGAGAAACGCGGTGCAAGAAACCGAGGGGCAAGTACTTAAATATAATGGGAAATGGGTGGAAGCTGTCTATTCCTCTAGTAATGGCGGAATGCTAGAGTCCAACCATCACATCTGGAATAGCGCGCCAATTCCTTACCTCTCGGCAAAGGCGGATCCCTATGATCCGAAGATACAATGGAATCTGGATCTCCACAAGGTTCAAATCGACTTGACCGATAAGGATCTCTCCCAACCCGATAGCTGGTGGGGAACCACCACCGAGATCAATGGGGAAATGGCCCAATCGATCAAGGCGTGGATCATGCAAAATGGATATGCCGGCAAAGATATCAAGATTGCATCCATCCCACATTTATCGATTTCGGAAGAAAGAACAAGTGGAGAACGGAGAGTAAAGGGCAGCATAGCTGTTGATTTTTTGGTGAAAGAGAATGGGGCGGCTTGGCCAGCCTCTGTGTTCTATGAAGACATTCCCATCAGCTCAATTCGAACTCTAATTGGTACTAGATTCTTGCGAAGTACGTTCATCGATTCATTAACCGATAATGGAACGGTCTATCAGTTTGCAGGCCGTGGCTACGGCCACGGGGTGGGGATGAGTCAATACGGGGCAAAAAGCATGGCCGATCAAGGACATAGCTATAGAGAAATACTAGGTTTTTATTTTCCGGGTACGGAGCTGGTGAGCGAGAAGACGGAACCAGTAAGGGAAGAACCTGTGAGTGAAGAACCTGTGAAGGAAGAACCTGTGAAGGAAGAAGTAAAGAACACTTTGCCAAGTAGGTCCGAGTTTACAGCTCAGCCGGTGATCCGTGTGGTCGTAAACGGTGAAGTCCAAACCTATGACACCGTACCATATATTGAAGCTGGACGCACCATCGTTCCGCTGCGAGGAATTTTTGAGGCCTTGGGTTCAGAGGTAGTGTGGGATCAGAGGACTCAGACGGTAACGGCATTTAAAGGCGAAACGATCATTCAATTGCAGATCGGCTCAAAGGTCGCCCAGGTAAATAGTCAGAGGGTGACACTAGATGCCCCTGCTCGAAACAAGAACGGCCGGACGATGATGCCTTTGCGCTTTATTAGTGAAGCTATGGGTGCCGTCGTGGAGTGGGATGCCCAGTCGCGGACGGTGTTTGTAGATCGTTAGGTGGAGAAAAAGCGAGCCGTAAGATAGAGTTGAGCCCTTCCGATTAATTTTGGGAGGGCTTTTGATATAGTTTGCCATGACGGGTGGATGACGGGTCCGGCTATTTGGAATGACTACAGGATCGCAAGCAAAAGGTTTAAATTCGTGAACAAAAGCGGCCTCTAATCTGTAATCATTATAGCTACGTGAGTATCTAGGTAGAATTCGTAAGCATCGGCCCTGACTTTGTGAGCATATGAAAAAATTCGTGACCATCCGCAAGGCGCGGCTTACAATCCAGCCAACGTTTAGGGGGGATCAAAAAATAAGCGCGTTTTAAAGAAAAAGTCTTTCTATTCGTGTCAACGAACCCCCGCTAATCACCAGCCGAGCAAAAAATAGCTCCTAAATCATGCAGAATTACAAAAAGGTAGAGACGACCTCCCCCTACTCCCGAAAGCAGGGAAATGCCTCCTCCATGTCAAATTAGTTTGATTAACGAATAATTCTGGAGGAAAATATGATATTTCGAATAGGCTTCCTATTGCTTTTTTTGTTCACCATCCCCTTCCGAGGGGAAGCCGCATCCACTCATTCCATTCTATTGGCTAAGGATCAGTCCTTTGCTCTTATTGATTCATCCATCAAGCCCATTGATCCTCCACTCGTGAAAGACGGAAGAACGCTCGTACCTGTCCGGTTTATAGCGGAGCAGCTAGGGGCTACAGTAGGATGGGAGGGGACGACTCAATCCATCACTGTCGTAGCTAACAATAAGCAGATTTCCATGGTCGTTGGACAACCGAGAATGCAGGTCGATGAACAGTGGGTGGAGCTCGACGTTCCTGTGCAATTGATTAAGGGAAGAACGTATCTTCCTTTGCGAGCGTTAGTTGAAGCACTAGATTGGAAGGTCGGCTATGACCAAGGATTCATCGTGGTAAGCCGTGAGGCGATGGATCCTGCCAAGATGGGTCACTTGCGGAAACAGTATGAAGCGGCACTTCCTCCAATTCGGGTTGTTTTTGCTGGAGATGCGATGTTTGACGGATCGGTTAAAACTGCGGTGCGAAAGCACGGCCCGGACTATCCTTTCCTTTTTGTAAAAGAGGAAGTGCAGAAAGCGGACTATGCCATCGTGAATTTGGAGACAGCGGTGACGACGCGTGGGGAAAAGGATCTT
>JBEQAI010000133.1:0-8507 GCA_041640415.1 Ammoniphilus sp.
AGTAAGTCATAGGCCTCGTATGATTCTCGCAATTTTGTTTTATAACTTTTTTCTATGGCTATCAATACCATAATACTATTTTTAAATCCTTTTCTTCTATCTTAGTATGAATAATAGGCGATAAGAAGAGGAGGAAATGACTGATGAAAAAAAGAATCGGTTTGATACACGCGACACTAAATTCCGTACAACCTATCCTTGATGCATTCCGGGACCATGCGCCTGAGGCTGTTGTCGTGAACTTCATGGATGAAGAATTAATTACCGACCTGAATCGCTTGGGGAGAGTCACGCCTCGGATGCTGCGAAGATTAATCCATCTCGTTGAAAAAGCAGAAGAAAGCGGCGTAGATGGCATCTTGCTTACTTGCTCATGCTTTACTCCTTACGTACCCATGGTTCAAAAGTTTTTTGACACCCCTATTCAGAGTGCTGATTATAGCATGTTGGAGCTGGCAGTGGAGAAGGGAAATCGCATTGCCGTCATTGCAACCGTAGAGAAGGCGGGGCCAACGACCGCACAGCTTATTCAAGAGATTGCAGACGAGCGAAAAAAAGAAATAAAAATTCAGATCGAGGTAATAATCGAAGCTTTCAGTGCGCTACAACATGGCTATGGTGAAAAACACGATGAAATGATCCGAGCAAAAATCAGAGAGGTGTCCGCAGTAAACGATGTCGTGGTGTTAGCTCAATTTTCCATGGCAAGGGCGTTGAGAGGACTAGGAGAGAATTTGAAACCTGTCTTAACCAGTCCGGAAGTCAGCGTGAGATCCATGATGTCACGAGTGTCTCAAGCAAATGCCGTGTAAAGGGAGGTACGGGAATGTACGATTTCACTGATATAAGAGGAAAGAAAGTCATTGTGGTCGGCGGGAGTAAGGGGATTGGGAAGGATATCGCGGTTGCTTTTTCCCAAATAGGATCGGACGTGCTTGTTACCGGCAGGAATGAAAAGGATCTTCAGGGCACGACGGAAGAACTTAGACAGCATAATCCGAACTGTTCTTATTTAACAGGAGATATCCAACAGGTGAATGAGATCTATGAAATGATAGACCAAGCGCATTCCCGTCTGGGGCGGATTGACGTACTGGTAAACAATGCGGGGGTGAATATCGCCAAGCCCGCTTTGGACGTTTCCGAAGAGGATTGGGACCGGGTGCTCGACACGAACCTCAAAGGTACGTTTTTCTGTTCTCAACGGGCGGGTAAGCATATGATCGAACAGGGGATCGCAGGCAAGATCATCAACATTGTTTCCCAGATGGCTTTTGTAGGCTACTTTAAGCGTGCGGCCTATTGTTCCAGCAAAGGAGGAGCCGTTCAATTGACCAAGGCGCTGGCGATTGAATGGGCCCAGTATGGGATCAAAGTCAATGCGGTGGCCCCCACTTTTATCGAAACGGAGCTCACCCAAAAGATGTTTGAGGATCAAACATTCTATCAGGATGTGTTAAATCGAATTCCATTAGGAACCTTGGCCAAGCCATCTGATGTGACGGGTGCGGTCTTATTTCTAGCGTCCGATATGGCTAACTTTATTACCGGTGATACGATTCGGGTAGATGGCGGTTGGACGGCGATATAGGCGGGGAACGTTTTGAGGACACTGAATCCGTTAAATGCTCCAAAAGTAGCGACTTGGAAGGATTATAGGACACAGGATACGTTATTCACTTAAAAATAGGTCAAGAGAGGCCCATTTCAACCCAATAGCGGAACCTGTGTCCGCCTAACTTAAATTAACCCCCGTTTTGACCCAAATAACGTACCCGATGTCCGCAAGAAACTCAACATAAGAAGAGGGTGCCCCGTCGTGTGGCCCCCTCTTCTTTCTATTTAATAATCATCACGGGCACCGCAGATCGTTGAGCAATTTCGTGACTCACGCTTCCGAGGAATAGTTCCTGAACTTGGTTAAGTCCGCGGCTGCCCATGAGGATTAAGTCGCATTTTTGCTCTCTGGCATACGTGAGAATCTCGTCTGCCGGCTTTCCTTCTACAATGGCTACCTGATACCTCGAATCACTCACAAGGGATAATCTTTCGATTGCACTCTGCAGGACTACCTTTCCGTGCGCCATTACGTCTTCCCTGATCTTATCCACATGGAGATACTCGCTCACGGTAAAAATGTGTGGTACCGTGACCGCATGAACCACATGCAAGTGGGCGTCCCGATTTAATTGAGCTAATTGAATTCCATACACTAAAGCTTTTTCTCCTATCTCAGAACCATCATAAGCAACCAAAATTCTTGTGTAGGCCATCTTTGCACTTCCTTTAGTTATCATTTAAACTCTATTTTTTTTGCGGAGTCCACTACCTGAGGGATACCATCTTCCTGTTTAGACCGTCTTATCACCATGCTGCCCCCTAAGAGAAAGGCTCCACTGATGAAAAAGACAGAAAGAATCCCTACCCATGAACCGACTAAGCCGAAAAAGACAGGAGCAATAAGCTGAGAAAGCCGATTGGTGGTCAGTCGAAGTCCCAACACTTCTCCCGTTCTTGATTTAGGTGAGGCATTATACGTTGTGGTCATGGAAAGAGGTTGGCCGCAGCCAAGACCAAAGCCCATCAAAGCGCTCCATAAACCTAGTAGAAATACTTCACTTGTAAAAGGAACAAGCATAAAGGAGAACCCTGCAACTAAAATAGAGGAGATTAGGACACGTTCCCGCCCGTAGGAATCGACCAACCTTGCTAGATAGGCACGTACAATCACCATCGCAAACCCCTGGATCGATAGAATCCATCCAATGGTAGAAGCTGTGATACCGATATCTTTGGCATATAACGGAAAATAGGCCACGAAGATATCACGAGAATATAAGACAAGTGCACTGGAGATCAAGGCCGTTCGCAAGACCGAAATCTTAAGTAGACTTAGCGATGCTACCAAGCTAATGCTTTGATTCGAAGATTGCCTTGCCTTATTCGGGATAAACCAGGCTACCGCCACCGTAATGATGCTAATCAGGAGAGACGCGAGAAAAGCCGTTGGATAAAAAAAATACTGGACGAGGTAACCACCGGTAACGGGTCCGATCACCGCGGCTACAGACACCGATGTAGAAAAAATCCCATAATAGTGATCCCGCTTATCCGCAGGTGCCCAATGGCCCAAAACGTTCTGTAGGGAAAGAACGACAAAAACATGGGAAACTCCCACAATCACCTGACTAATATACAGTGACCACATGGTCGGGAATAAGAAAGGAAGTGCCATGCCTAGACTTACGCCGATCATGCCGATGAATACGGGAAGACGGTCTCCCACTTTGTCTGCAATTTTTCCCGCATAGATGGCAATGAAGAGGGGAAAAAAAGCGTAAGCTGCCGTTAACGCCCCGATTTCAAATGTACTCGCACCCAACTCTGAAGCGAACAAGGTAATGATCGGTCGGGTGATGTTAAGGATCATTTGAAATCCGAATATTATGATAATGACAGTTTGAAGTACCATTTTTACTTTTCCTTCCCTAGATTTTAACCTCCCTATAAGGAATGTATATCCGTATTATACTGCGTGCCCTGTTAGCGAGAAAAATACCAAAATCCTATGGACTCCCATGAAAAAAAGTTATAGAGCCTTAAAGATCGTGTTTGAAGTCCAGTCCTACAACAAATTCAACGAACGCTTTGACAATTTTTAATTCCAATGATTTTTCATGATAGAACATCCAGGTATTACGAATGATTGGCTGACCTTCCGCATCGGTTAGGTTGATTCGATGCAGCTCCGGATGTTTATCGGCAAAGACACTTGGCAAGATTCCGTAACCGAGTCCATGGATGACATTTCGGTACACGTATCGCCCTTGTCCACTTCCATTACGATGTTCGGGGCAACGGAATAATTTCGGCTCCACCAATTATCCATAATATCTTTTAGTAGTGCATCACATTCATATTCGATTCTGGGCAATTGCGGCAGCTCGTTTAATTGAACGGGATCTTTCGAAGTCACGCAAATATTCTCTTCAAATAAAAGAGTTTTCGCTTCAGGCCAGTCATACTCTCCGCGTACCATCCCGATATGGACTTCTTGATTGTAGATATGGTTAAAGATCGAGCGGCTGAACCCCGTGACAACTTTAAATTCTACTCTAGGAAACTGTTGGTGAAAGAGACTTAACAGTCTGGGCAGCTTATATCTGGAAATATAATTGGAAACCCCTAAACGTAAGGTTCCGATGACCTCTTCTTCCATATTGAGCGTTTGCTCTTTAATCTCACGAAGGTTATTCAACATTTCATCTGCTTTTTTAGCTAAAAACTCCCCTTGGGGGGTAAATTGTACCCCTTTGCTTACCCTTTCTATAATCGTGACGTTGAACTCTCTTTCCATCTGCTGGATCCGTTTGGTTAAGGAAGGTTGTGTAATATATAAGCTTTGGGCAGTTTTGGTAATGTTCATTTTTTCATATAAGACCTTTAAGATAAGCCAATCTCGATCGTCCATTTTTCCCGCCTCCTTTTGATTGGTAGAATACCACAGAAGAGAATTATAGTAAAAAGTTATCGGTACCGATTCTTTTTCGATATTTTTCATTCATTTATCGGCGTTGTATAGTTTACTTATCAGGTCGAACAATCAACGGAGAGGATGAGAAGAATGGCAAAATATAAAATTGGAGTCTTGTATGGAGATGGGATTGGTCCTGAAATTACAAAGGCAACGGTAGAGGTGTTAACAGCCGCCGCAGAACGTTTCAATAACACCGAGCTGGAGTTTGTGGACCTGCCGATGGGCTGGGTTGGGATCGAAGAGCATGGAGATCCGATGCCACAATACACAAAGGATGCATTAAAAGAGACCCATGGATGGATCTTGGGACCTCACGATTCTGCTGCATATCCTGCAGAGCATAAGGCGAACCGGAATCCAAGTGGGGAGCTACGCCACTCTTTTGATTTATATTCAAACGTTCGTCCAGCAAAAACGATGCTTGGGATCCAGAGTGTAGCGGGCGAAGCGGATCTTGTCATCTTCCGGGAGAATACGGAGGGTTACTACTGCGATCGGAATATGTTCGTGGGTGTGGGTGAATGGCATGTTACACCAGATGTTGTGATTTCTTCTGGGGTGTTTACAAGACAGGCAATTGAAAGAATTGCCCATGAAGCGTTCCGCATGGCGATGAAAAGACGCAAGAAAGTGACGATTGTCCATAAGGCGAACGTGATTAAGTTAGGAATGGGATTGTTTCTAAACGTTTGTCGTGAAGTAGCTCAGCAATATCCTGAAGTCACCGTGGATGATTATCATATTGATGCGATGGCCGCTCACCTTGTCAGACGGATTAAAGACTTCGACGTTATTGTAACGGAAAATATGTATGGGGATATCCTATCCGATCTTACAGGAGAACTCGTGGGAAGCTTAGGTTTAGCTCCTTCCATCAATACGAATGACAACTTAGCAATGGCTCAGGCCGCACACGGTTCTGCGCCGGATATCGCTGGAAAGAATATTGCCAACCCGATGGGAATCATGTTCTCTACGGTGATGTTTTTAGACTGGTTATCTGCCCGACATGATGATCCAGAAGTGTTCCAATTGGCTCGTCATATGGAAAACGCTATTATGACAACGGTAGCGGAAGGGATTTCTACTCGCGATTTGGGCGGAAGCGCTTCGACTAGCGAGTTTGCCGAGGCCATCGTAGAAAGAACCAAGCGTTCATATCAGGAAGTGTAAAGGATAGGAATGGAGGGGCTAGCGGGCTTCACCGTTAGTTCCCTCCCATTATCAAAGGAGTTTAATTTATGGATACCAAAAAACAACTCATTAAAGCCGGGCAATATATGCTGGCGAATCAACTAGCTTGGGGAACTTCCGGAAATATTAGTGCCCGGGTCGATCAAGAGAGGATGTATATCACAGCTTCAGGCACGTTTATGGGGGAGTTAGGGCTAGATGATTTCGCTGAATGTCTGATCGAATCAGGAGCGACGGCGGGATCGAAAAAGCCTTCGAAAGAAACTCCGTTCCATCTAGGAATTTATCGCAACCGGCCAGATGTCGGCGCGATCTTGCATTCCTCCCCTTTTTACACAACCTTGATGTCGTGTTCCGATGAACCCATTTTGTCCGAATTATTTATTGAAAGATGTATTACTTAGAGCATGTCGCGTATGTGGATTACTATCACCCAGGATCACAGCAGCTGGCTGATGCGATAGCGGAGCAAGCCAAAAGAACCAATGTGGTCATTATGAGAAACCATGGAGTCGTCGTTTTTGACGATAACGTCAAAGAGGCCTTGATGAGACTCGAGACCTTAGAAATGGGTTGTCGCACGATCATCCAAGCCAAGGCTTCGGGCATTCCATTGAAGACCATTCCTAAACAAGTGGTTCGAAGTTTCTTAGAAGACTCCCTGTACAAGCCACGCAAGGTATATTCCAAATAGGCATGGGTAGGGATGAATAATCGCTATTTTTCTTTATAGGGCAGGAGGTTTATTTCCGGGATATGCACGGCTCTTTGGAGTCGTGGCGGTGTTTTTCGTGATGGGTGTTTTATATTATCGCAGAACGGGAGAAGTAAAGGGTGCTCTCATCGATTGTAGTTTTGGATTCCTAGTCGGAGGAGCCATTGGAAATGGCATTGATAGACTTTTGTTTGGGCAGGTGACAGATTTTATCATTCGCTCTGGTGGAATTCTTAACGTGGCCGACCATGCTATCGAGATCGGTGTGATCCTTCTTATTATTTATGTCGTCGTTGAATGGCTGAAAAATAAGCTTAGACTCTCTTGTAAGGGCACATAGAAGGAAAATCTTTTACAAACATGCCACCTAGGAATGAATCCTTTAGGTGGCATTTTTCTGTTTCAAGTATTGAAGGTATTGTGGATTTCGGGTGGTAGCTGATAGAGTTGAATACTAGGTAGATATGGAAACTCCGACTTCATGAAGTCGGAGTTTCTCACGTTTAGGCCGGCCCTTTGGCTAAAGATCATGCTTAAAATCCAGCGCTTCCACAAACTCCACAAACTCTTTGACGATTTTTAGTTCAAGAGACTTCTCATGATAAAACATCCAGGTTTTTCGAACGATGGGTTTGCCGTCTACGTCCGTAAGGTTGATGCGGTGTAGGGATGGGTGCTTATCAGCAAAAACACTAGGCAGGATTCCGTAGCCTAGGCCATTAAAGACCATTTCAGTGCACGTATCTCCGATGTCCACTTCCATGACTACATTTGGAGGCTCCGCATAGTTTCGGCTCCACCAATGATCAATAATGTCTTTGAGAAGCGAGTCGGATTGGTACTCAATACGCGGAAGCCGCGGAAGTTCCCTTAGATCCACGGGTTCCTTTGAGGTCACGCACACATTTTCTTCGAAAAGCAGGGATTTTGCTTCTGGCCAGGCGTATTCTCCGCGTACGATCCCCACATGAATATCATGATTATAGATTTGGTTAAAGATTGTTCGACTAAAGCCCGTAATCACCTTGAACTCAACATGAGGGAAGGCGCTTCGAAATAGTCCTAGCAGGCGAGGGAGCTTGTATCTGGATATGTAATTGGAAACCCCGAGCCTGAGTGTCCCCGTAACCTCTTCGCCTATATTTAGCGTCTGCTCCTTAATTTTTCTTAGGCGGTCTAGCATCTCATCGGCGCATCTAGCTAAGAACTCGCCCTGAGGGGTAAAGTGCACCCCTTTGTTCCCGCGTTCCACGATGGTGACTTTAAACTCCTTTTCCATCTGTTGAATTCGTTTAGTCAATGAGGGCTGGGTCATATATAAGGTTTCTGCCGTTTTGGTAATGTTCATCTTTTCATATAATACTTTGAGAATAAGCCAATCTCGATCGTCCAATTCGTATACCCCCCAATTAATAGTACCTTACCACATTAAGGGATCATAGTAAAAAATTATGGAGCACCATTCCCTTTTGTTATTTTTCTTTCCGGCCTATTCGTCGTATAGTTGACGTATTAGTTAGAAACAGCCGAGGAGGGGACTGACATGCAAGAACAAGATCCTAAGAAAATTAAGGATGCTGTGAAAGACCAGTTTTCGAGAAATGCGGAAAAGTATGTAACAAGCGAAACGCATGCTAAAGGGGACGACTTAACCCTGATGCTAGAGTGGCTCCAGCCGCAGCCGGATTGGACCGTTCTGGACATTGCGACAGGCGGGGGGCATGTGACGAAGAACTTAGCTCCTCATGTGGCCCACGTGTTTGCCACCGATCTCACTCGCGAGATGTTGGCGACAGCCCAAAAGCATCTCGCGCCTACTTGTCCCAATGTTTGGTACGTGGTCGCAGATGCGGAAGGTCTTCCCTTCCTAGATGGAACCTTTGACCTCGTGACCTGCCGTATTGCCGCCCATCACTTTCCGAATCCTAAGGAGTTCGTACGCGAAACGGCTAGGGTACTTAAGCCAGGCGGCAAGTTTCTGTTCATCGATAATGTCGTACCGGCCGACGATCAGCTAGATCAGTTTGTGAATACGCTCGAATATATTAGAGACGAAAGCCA
>JBEQAI010000134.1:0-8485 GCA_041640415.1 Ammoniphilus sp.
AACAGGCGAAAAAGCGACAAAGATTCGACAGTAATGTCGAAATTGGTCTGTAAAATGCCATAGTAGATCCTCGTTTTTTGGGAGGATTTCTGGGGAAACCAGCGAATAGTAGTATGTGGTAAAAAAAATAGTGCATTCGACGGAGGTAAGAGAGACAAATGAGTAAAAGAGATGCAGTAATCGTAAGCGCAGTTCGTACAGCCATCGGAAACTTTAATGGATCCTTAGCCAGCCAGTCTGCTGCTGACCTAGGCGCCGTAGTATTGAAGGGTGCTTTAGAGAAGGCAGGAGTAAGTGCTGATCAAGTAGATCAAGTCATCATGGGGAATGTTCTTCAAGCGGGTGCTGGCCAGAACCCTACACGTCAAGCGGCGATTAAGGCTGGCTTGGATGTAAGTGTACCAGCTATGGGTATTAACATTCTTTGCGGATCTGGTCTAAGAGCCGTTCACCTAGCTGCACAAGCGATTGCTGTAGGAGAGTCCGACGTGGTTCTAGCAGGTGGGATGGAGAGCATGACTCAAGCTCCTTACGTGTTGCAGAATGCACGCAACGGTTTCCGCATGGGCGACCAAAAAGTGATCGACAGCATGATTCATGATGGATTAACATGCGCGATGAACAATTATCATATGGGTATTACCGCTGAGAACCTAGCGGATAAATATGAAGTAACGAAAGAAGAGCAAGACCAATTTGCAGTATGGAGCCAAAATAAGGCTGAAAAGGCCATTGCAGAAGGCCGTTTCAAGGACGAGATCGTTCCGGTTGTAATCCCACAGCGTAAGGGAGATCCTATCGTATTTGAAGTCGATGAATTCCCTCGTAAAGGCGCAACCCTTGAAGCTCTTGCTAAGGTGAAGCCTGCATTCAAGAAGGATGGATCTGTATCCGCTGCGAATGCTTCCGGTATTAATGACGGAGCCGCTGCGTTGCTTGTGATGAGCAGAGAAAAAGCGGAAGAACTAGGATTAAAGCCATTGGCTGTGATTAAGGCTAACGCTACTTCTGGTGTTGATCCAAGCATCATGGGTATTGGTCCAGTTCCTGCTACGAAGAAGGCGTTGGAATTATCCGGATTGTCTCTCGCTGAGATTGATTTGGTTGAAGCCAATGAAGCTTTTGCTGCTCAAGCGATCTCTGTTGATCGTGAGTTAAGCTTTGATAAAGAAAAGTTGAATGTTAACGGCGGAGCGATCGCTCTTGGACATCCAATCGGAGCAAGCGGTGCACGTGTACTGGTTTCGTTGATCCATGAGATGGCGAAGCGTGATTCGAAGTATGGTTTAGCTACTCTTTGCGTTGGCGGCGGTATGGGTGTCGCTACCATCATTGAGAGAGAGCAATAATAGGTCGTGTTTAAGGACGTCCCAATTAAGGGGCGTCCTTTTTGTATTGTTGGAATAAAGTTTCTTAAAAGGAACACCATAATAACTGCTTACATAAAAAGGAGGGATTATGATGTTGGGTAAATTCGTAAAATTAGTTCTTGTAGGTGCTTTATTAGCGATACCAATAGGTTGCGGTGCAGCGGGTACTCGAATTCAGCAGGAACGACAAGCAGAACTAATGGACGAGCGTGAAGATGAGATGATGAATCACCCAGCTACCGAGTATCGTCAAGAGCAAGTCGAGGATCTATATGGGGAGTAGAGTCAGGTGGATTGGAAATAAATTTGCCAATCTGACTAAAAATCAATAAAAAAATACGTTAATTACCTTCTCCATAGTATAAATATGGCGAAATGATGACAAACTTTATCGGCATTATTGACAAATCCTTGTCAAATCAGTACTATGGGTGAGGGAGTTATACAATGAGAATGCAACTGAGAATTTTGACCATGCATATTGTTGAGGGGTAGCATTTTCTACCTCTGTTCATAATGAGCATTAAGCGACTTATGGACCCCATCTCATGTTGGAGGGTAAACCATCTTGGCTAATCCGCAATCGCCTTGGAAGGCGGTTTCCTTGGTCAGTTTAATCGGAACGAACCTCGTGATTTGTACTCTCTTGGGGGTATGGCTCGGTAGGAGACTGGACGAACTATGGGGTACTGCTCCGTGGATGCTCGTGACGGGCGTGTTGCTGGGCATGGCTGTGGGAGTCTTGGTTACCATACCAGTCATGAAGCGGTTTTTAGGGGATTAAACAGATGAGGGATGACTACATTTTCAGAATGCGCCGTTTGGTGCAATGGAACATCTATGTTTTGGCAGGGGCAATCCTTGGATGGGGATTTAGCGCTTACAAGACGTGGTTTGCAGGTTTAGCATTAGGAATTACATTTGGGTTATTGAGTGCGGTCTTCACTGCTTGGAAGGTTCATCGTGTTGGGGAGATTGCAATTCAATATAAAGGTGAACGAAAGAAAGCTTCTCTAGGGATGCCTACAAGATTTGCTCTGGCCATCTTAGCGACATTAATCGCTACAAGATATCCGGACTATTTCCATGTGATTGCTATGGTTATAGGGTTGGTCATTCCGTCTCTGATTGCTTTCATCGATTCCCTGTACTTAGAACTACGATTACAAAAACGACGCTGAAGAAGGGGGTGAATTATAATGGAGCACGGCCATCCGATAGTAACTTTAATGGGCATTGATTTTAACCTTTCAACAGTGATGATGTCTACAATTGCTGCACTGATTGCGTTCCTTATTGCGAGAGCAGGGGCAAAGGCAGTAACTGAAGGCGCTCCGTCTGGTATGCAGAATGTCATGGAGTATATTATTGAATTTATTCGCAATACAATTGCTAGTACCATGAGCTTAAAGCAAGGTGAACGCTATATCGGATTAGGATTTACCATCGTCTTGTATATCTTTATTTCCAATATGCTCGGTTTGCCATTTGCGATTGTTGCAGATACGGCAATTGGTGGAGATCATACATTGTGGTGGAAGTCACCAACGGCTGACCCGCACGTCACATTGACGTTATCTGTAGCCATTATTATTCTCACGCAGATTTTTGGGATTAAGGAACATGGTGTTGGAGGTTTCCTAGGAAGTTATCTTAAGCCTCAGGCTTGGATGTTGCCGCTCAATATCATTGAGCAGATTGCAAACACCTTAACATTAGGGCTTCGTTTGTTCGGTAACATCTATGCGGGTGAAGTATTATTGACTTTACTTGCCGCAGCTGTTTACGCTGGAGTGTTTGGTGCCATTGGAGCAGCATTGCCAATGTTAGTATGGCAAGCGTTCAGTATCTTCGTTGGTGTTATTCAGACGTTTGTATTCTTGATTCTTACGATGGTATACATTTCGCACCGCGTAAGTCACGACCACTAAGGTTTTAATATCTCAACCTATCTTTGAGATTTAAATACATTTTTCTTTACTAAAATTTTAATCTAATGGATGAAAAGGGAGGTCTCTTGTTATGACAGGAGCATTAGCAGCAGCTATCGCTGTAGGACTAGCAGCTATCGGAGCAGGTGTAGGTAACGGTTTAATCGTAAGTAACACAGTAAATAGTATCGCGCGTCAACCAGAATTAAGAGGAACTCTTCAAACTACAATGTTTATCGGGGTAGGTCTTGTTGAGGCGATTCCAATCATCGCGGTTGTTATCGCGTTCATGTCTCTTGGTCAATAAGAGACCGGACAATTATGAAGTGGCGATGGTTCGAATAGAACCTCGCCATTCCTTATGTTAATTGAGAATCCTTAAAGGATAACAATCGGGAAGGAGTGAATCCTGTGCCACATGTAGAATGGGGAACAGCCCTCTATCAGCTTTTTATATTTATCGTTCTATTCCTGTTGTTGCGCAAGTATGCTTTAGGCCCGATCATGGGAGTAATGAATGCTCGCAGCGAGAAGATTGCTAACGATATTTCTGCCGCGGAAAAGAACCGCCAGGAAGCGTTGAAACTAATGGAAGAGCAAAAGGCTGAGTTAAAAGCCGCTCGTCAAGATGCACAAAAAGTATTGGAAACTGCTCGCATATCGGCTGAGAAGCAAGCAGAAGACATTGTTGCTAGAGCAAAAGAAGAAGCGGAGCAGTTCAAGAAAACCGCTCAAACGGACATCGCTCGTGAGAAAGAGCAAGCGATGGCTGCTCTTCGTGAGCAAGTTGGAGCTTTATCTGTGATGCTCGCAACAAAAATTATCGAAAAAGAACTGGATGGCCAGCAGCAAGAAAAGTTGGTGTCCGACTTTCTTAAAGAGGTAGGCGAAGCGAAATGAGTAGCGCGGTAGTAGCAAAGCGTTATGCCCATGCCTTGTTTGAGGTCGCTTCGGAAAAAAAGCAAATTGACGTGGTTGAGCAAGAGCTTGATCAGGTGAAACAGCTTTTTGATGAGAACCCTACCTTTTTGCAATTCTTGCAGCATCCGCAAATCGCGGATAGCGCCAAGAAGCAAGAGGTGAAGGCGATTTTCGAAGGGAAGCTTTCGGAGGTTACTTTTAATTTCTTGAATCTTTTAATTGATAAGAAGCGTGAAGACATGTTCCCGATCATTCCGAAGTACTTCACGGAAAAAGCGAACGAAGCTCGTGGATTAGTGGATGCGGTGGTTACTTCGGTAAAGCCGTTGACGGAGGAAGAGAAGCAAGGGATTGTCGATTCTTTTAAAAAGCTTTTAAATAAGGAAGTTCGTGTCACGAACCAACTCGATCAGTCCATCATGGGCGGAGTGGTCGTGCAAGTGGGCGACCGTTTATACGACGGCAGCGTAGCCGGAAGATTGAATCGTTTACAGCAGAGCTTAAAGCAAGCTCAAGTACGTTAGATTGGGGGGTACTGGCGTGAGTGCAATCAGACCTGAAGAAATCAGTTCTCTCATTAAGAAGCAAATAGAGAACTATAAAGCTGATATACAAGTAGTGGACGTAGGTACGGTTATCCAGGTGGGTGACGGTATTGCGCGTGTACACGGTTTAGAGAAGGCCATGTCCGGAGAGCTTTTGGAGTTCGCTAATGGCGTAATGGGTATGGCGTTAAACTTAGAAGAAGACAACGTTGGGGTTGTTATTCTTGGTCCTTTCACTGGCATTAAAGAAGGAGATCAAGTAAAGCGTACAGGACGTATCATGGAGGTTCCTGTTGGTGAAGCGATGCTTGGCCGCGTTGTGAATCCTCTTGGACAACCGATTGATGGATTGGGTCCAATTGAAACGACTCATTTCCGTCCAATCGAGTCTCCAGCTCCTGGCGTTATGGCTCGTAAATCCGTTCATGAGCCAATGCAAACGGGTCTTAAAGCGATCGACGCTTTGGTTCCAATCGGGCGCGGACAGCGTGAGTTGATCATCGGTGACCGTCAAACGGGTAAAACCACCGTTGCGATCGATACGATCTTGAACCAAAAAGGTCAAAACATGATTTGTATCTATGTGGCGATTGGTCAGAAGCAATCCACCGTTTCCGGTGTTGTGGAAACTCTTCGCAAGCATGGTGCATTAGACTATACCATCGTAGTATCCGCTACAGCATCTGATCCAGCTCCATTGTTGTTCTTGGCTCCTTATGCTGGGGTATCGATGGGTGAGTACTTCATGTATAGCGGAAAGCATGTGCTTTGCGTATATGACGATTTGTCTAAGCAAGCTGCTGCTTACCGTGAACTTTCCTTGTTGCTTCGTCGTCCTCCAGGTCGTGAAGCTTATCCAGGGGACGTATTCTACCTTCACTCCCGCTTGCTAGAGCGTGCAGCTAAGTTGAATGACGATCTTGGCGGAGGATCTTTAACGGCTCTTCCTTTCATTGAAACTCAAGCAGGTGACGTATCTGCTTATATTCCTACTAACGTTATCTCCATCACAGATGGACAGATCTTCCTAGAGTCTGACTTGTTCTACTCCGGGGTTCGCCCAGCGATCAATGCGGGTCTTTCCGTATCTCGTGTAGGGGGTTCTGCTCAGATCAAGGCGATGAAGAAGGTTGCGGGTACGCTTCGTTTGGACTTAGCCCAATATCGTGAGCTTCAAGCGTTTGCTCAGTTCGGTTCTGACTTGGATAAAGCGACTCGCGCTCGTTTAGACCGTGGGGAGCGTACCGTTGAAATCTTGAAGCAAGGCGTTAACGAGCCGATGGTTGTTGAAAAGCAAGTATTGTCTCTATACGCTTTAACTAAAGGATTTATCGATGATATCGCAGTAGAAGACGTTCGCCGTTTCGAAAAAGAAATGTTGGCGTACTTCGATGCTCAAAAGAAAGACTTGCTTGACCATATCCGCAACACGAAGGAACTTCCTTCTGATGATCAGTTGAAAGCAGCGATTGAAGAGTTCAAGAAGGGTTTTGCTCCTTCTAAGTAAGCCTCCCACAGTGCCTGCGAATAAACTGAATCGTTAAAGGTGGTGAAAAGAAATGGCTTTAGGTACACGCGAGATAAAACGCCGTATTAAAAGCGTTAAGAATACAAGACAGATCACCAAAGCGATGAAGATGGTTGCTGCTGCGAAGTTGCGCCGCGCTCAAGAGCGCGCGCAAGCTTCCCGCCCATATGCTGAGAAGATGAAGGATGTAATCTCCAGTATTGCTTCTGGAACGACGGTGAAGCACCCGATGCTTCAAACGCGTCCGATCAAGAAAACAGGATACTTGGTTATTACGTCTGATCGCGGTCTAGCTGGCGGTTTGAACAGTAACTTGTTGCGTATGGTGGTTAACACGATAAAAGAACGTCATAAGAGCAAGGATGAGTATGTGATCTTTGCTGTAGGGAAAAAGGGTCGTGATTTCTTCAACAAGCTTGGGTACTCCATGATTGATGAAGTAACTGGAATCACGGACTCCCCGAACTTTGCGGACATTAAATCCATCGCGAGCAAGGCAGTGACGTTATTTGCTGAAGAGAAGATCGATGAACTGAACTTAGTCTATAGCAAATTCCAAAGTGCTTTAACTCAAATTCCAACAGAAGTTCGTCTGTTGCCATTGGGTGAAGTCGAAGCTGCGAATGCTGCGGCGAAGGTAAGCTATGAATATGAGCCTTCTGCGGAAGAAGTATTGAATGACTTGCTTCCAAAGTATGCTGAAACGTTAATCTTTAGCGCCCTGCTTGATTCCAAAGCGAGTGAGCAAGGAGCGCGCATGACGGCAATGGGTAACGCAAGCGATAACGCAAGCGATATGATTGGCAAGTTAACCTTGACCTTCAACCGTGCTCGTCAGGCAGCGATTACGCAAGAGATCTCCGAGATCGTTGCTGGAGCGAATGCGTAATTCGTACGCCCAATTGGAATTTGAGAAGGAGGGAATACGATGAGTAAAGGACGCGTAGTAGCGGTCATGGGTCCGGTTGTTGACGTTCAGTTTGAACGTGGACACCTTCCTGCGATCTATAACGCTATAAGAATTGAAAGCCAAGATATGAACCTTACTTGTGAGGTTGCGATCCACCTAGGAGATAATCTCGTTCGTGCGATTGCGATGTCCTCTACGGACGGTTTGGTTCGTGGTATGGAAGCAACTGATTTAGGAAAGCCGATCTCTGTTCCTGTAGGAACAAAGACTTTGGGTCGTGTATTTAACGTATTAGGAGAGCCAATCGATTTGATGGACGCTCCTGAAGGAGTTGAAACGTTGCCGATCCACCGTCCAGCTCCATCTTTCGACGAACAAGCTCCAGCTGACCAAATCCTTGAAACCGGGATTAAGGTTATCGACTTGCTAGCTCCTTATGCTAAGGGTGGTAAGATCGGGTTGTTCGGAGGAGCGGGTGTAGGTAAAACGGTATTGATCCAGGAATTGATCAATAACATCGCTCAAGAGCATGGTGGATTCTCTATCTTTGCTGGTGTAGGGGAGCGTACTCGTGAGGGTAACGACCTTTACCACGAGATGAAGGATTCCGGCGTTCTTTCCAAAACGACGATGGTATTCGGTCAGATGAATGAGCCTCCAGGCGCACGTATGCGTGTTGCTTTGACTGGTTTGACGATGGCTGAGTACTTCCGTGATGCAGAAGGCCGTGACGTATTATTGTTCGTAGACAACATCTTCCGTTTCACGCAAGCAGGTTCTGAGGTTTCCGCGTTGCTTGGCCGTATGCCATCTGCGGTAGGTTACCAGCCTACACTTGCGACAGAAATGGGTCAATTGCAAGAGCGTATCACTTCGACGAAGAAGGGTTCTGTTACTTCGATCCAAGCGATCTACGTTCCTGCGGATGACTATACGGATCCAGCTCCTGCAACAACATTTGCTCACTTGGATGCAACAACGAACCTTGACCGTGGTATCTCCGAGTTGGGTATCTACCCTGCGGTTGATCCATTAGCTTCTACTTCCCGTCTTTTGACGCCAGAAGCTTTGGGTGAAGAGCATTACCAAGTAGCGCGTGGAGTTCAGGCTGTTCTTCAACGTTATAAGGAATTGCAAGACATCATCGCCATCCTAGGTATGGACGAGTTGTCTGATGAAGATAAGCAATTGGTTGCCCGTGCACGTAAGATTCAACGTTTCTTGTCCCAGCCTTTCCACGTAGCTGAGCAGTTTACTGGGTTCCCTGGTAAGTATGTTCC
>JBEQAI010000135.1:0-8480 GCA_041640415.1 Ammoniphilus sp.
AAAACTGTAGAAGGATCGTTAGGCGGCATTGTCGTTGCGACCCTCGTATTGGTCATTTTATCCTGGTTTACCGAACAGATTTCATTTGCTTACGCCTTAGTTTTAGCCTTAGCCGTTTCTACCTTTGGTCAGTTGGGCGATTTGATAGAATCTGCAGTTAAGCGAACGCTGGGGGTAAAAGATTCAGGACAAATCCTTCCTGGACATGGTGGGGCACTGGATCGTTTCGACAGCCTTCTGTTTGTGTTTCCGGTCTTGCACCTCTTGTCCTTAATTTAAACTGAAGAAAGGAGAGCCATTTTGATATCCATATCGATACTTGGGTCGACCGGTTCCATCGGAACCCAGACATTAGAAGTTGTTCAAGAACATCCTGAACGATTCAGGGTGGTTGCCTTAGCGGCGGGAAACAACTGGGAAGCAGTAGTGAAGCAGGCGATCCGCTTTCGGCCCCATTTAGTTTCTGTTTCGACAAAGGAACTTGCAGATAAAGTACGTCAGCATCTGCCACAAGAAATCAACGTTACATATGGATCGGATGGCGCAGCCGAAGTGGCAACGCATCCACAAGCTGATTTTGTTGTATCGGCCATGGTCGGGAGTGTCGGCTTGACCCCGACGCTTCTTGCCATCGAAGCTGGAAAGAGAATTGGATTAGCTAATAAAGAAACCCTGGTTTCGGCAGGGCATATTGTTATGAAACTAGCGGCCGAGAAAAAGGTGCAGATTGTCCCAATCGATAGTGAACATTCTGCGATCTATCAGTGCTTGCAAGGGGAAGATCGGCAAGCGATTAAGCGTATTATTTTGACCGCATCGGGAGGTTCCTTCCGAGACAAAACAAGAGAAGAGTTGCATCAAGTCACTGTTGAACAAGCACTAAGCCATCCTAATTGGAAAATGGGGGCGAAAATCACGATTGATTCTGCTACAATGATGAATAAAGGCTTGGAAGTCATTGAAGCGCATTGGTTATTTTCTCTGCCCTTTTCTCAGATCGAATGTGTGCTCCACCGGGAGAGTATTGTTCATTCAATGGTGGAGTTTTCAGATCGGGCGATTATGGCACAAGTCGGAACGCCAGACATGAAGATTCCGATTCAATATGCCATGACCCAACCGGCCCGCATTTCGCTGCAAACCCCTTCTCTTGATTTCAGCCAGATCTTTTCATTAA
This sequence comes from Ammoniphilus sp., assembly GCA_041640415.1. Lineage (GTDB taxonomy): Bacteria > Bacillota > Bacilli > Aneurinibacillales > RAOX-1 > YIM-78166. The sequence goes on from JBEQAI010000135.1 coordinate 1,178, forward strand.
ATTTTGCTCCGATAGACTGGAGCCGATATCCTGCATTGAAGCTAGCATATCAGTGCGGCGAGATGGGCGGGACGATGCCTACCGTGCTGAATGCAGCCAACGAAGTGATCGTCGATCGTTTCCTGAAGGGTCTTATTCCTTTTACCCAGATTGAGCCAAGTATTGAGAAAGTGTTGGAAAAGCATCACATGATAGCCGAACCGCAGTTGGAGGCGATTTGGGAAGCCGATCATTGGGCACGAAGAGAAGCCAACCTAGTATAAAAACTAGTAATTTAGCCGGAAAGGTGGGGTATTATGTTTGAGGTATTATCCATCATTCTTGTGTTTGGTGCCTTGGTATTTTTTCATGAATTAGGCCATTTAGTTTTTGCCAAGCGTGCAGGAATTCTATGTCGCGAATTTGCTCTCGGAATGGGGCCCAAGCTATTCTCTTTTAAAAAAGGGGAGACCACGTATACGCTTCGCCTTTTACCTATTGGAGGATTTGTCCGAATGGCAGGGGAGGATCCCGAGGTCATAAAGATTAACCCTGGACAGGAAGTTGGGATTATAGTCGAGAATAACCAAGTGGTTAAGGTTATTGTGGATCAATTAAGTGCGTATCCGCATGCTGAGATCATTTCCGTGGAACGAGCTGATTTAGACAGGAAGCTGTTGATCGAAGCCTATGTCGGCGGTGAGTTGAATAAGTGGTCTGTCCATCCGCAGGCACATCTCGTTCATCATGGTCAGGAAATTCAAATTGCGCCATGGGACAGACAGTTTGGTAGCAAGACGATTGGTCAACGTGCGGCAGCTATTTTTGCTGGACCGGCGGCTAATTTCATTTTAGCCTTTATTCTTTTGATGGTGATGGCCCTGTCCTACGGCACTCCTGTGAATCAACCCATTCTAGGGAAGATCAGTGAAGGCGGTCCTGCCGAACGGGCCCAGTTGCAAGAAGGGGATCGTATTTTGCAAGTGGAGAACCAGGAAGTTCAAACATGGGAAGATATCGTCAAAATCGTAAGCCAATCCCCAGGCAAAGAGTTGATTTTTACTATTGAACGGAATAAAGAGCAATTTAGAGTGCCGTTGGTTACGGAATCCGTAGATGTAGAGGGCCAGACGGTAGGGAAAATTGGGGTTTATCCCCCTGTAAGCCGTGAAGTCGGCCAATCTCTTCAATACGCCGGAGAAACCACGTGGCAGTTTTCTACTTTAATTTTTAAAGGTCTTGGCATGTTAGTGACAGGTAAGGTAGCCATGGATGAATTGTCAGGTCCCGTGGGGATTTTTAACTATACCTATGAAGCAGCGGAACGAGGGATGGCGATTCTCTTGAAGTGGTCGGCCATTTTAAGCATTAATTTAGGGATTATTAACTTGCTTCCCTTACCGGCGCTGGATGGAGGACGCCTCGTATTCCTCGGGCTGGAAGGCTTGCGCGGGAAGCCTGTGGATCCGCAGAAGGAAGGAATGGTCCACTTTCTCGGCTTTGCGTTTTTAATGCTTCTGATATTAGTGATTACTTGGAACGATATTCAACGCTTTTTCTTTTAAATTAATAGCCGTGCATGTGTTTAAGGAGGATGAAGAATTTGCGTCAATCAAGCTTGTTTTTGCCGACGCTCCGTGAAGTTCCATCAGAAGCGGAGATCGCTAGTCATCAATTAATGCTTCGCGCTGGATTTATCCGGCAATTGGTATCTGGGGTATATTCTTACCTGCCCCTTGGATACCGTGTCTTGCGTAAAGTAACACAAATTGTCCGGGAAGAAATGGACCGCTCGGGTGGACAAGAAATTTCCATGCCTGCGATTCAACCGGCGGAATTATGGCAAGAAACTGGTCGATGGGAAGCTTATGGACCAGAATTAATGAGGCTTAAGGATCGTCATGATCGGAGCTTTGTACTGGGTCCAACACATGAAGAGGTCGTTACCAGCATCGCCCGTGACGGCATTAATTCTTACAAGAAGCTTCCTGTTAATCTTTACCAAATCCAAACCAAATACCGTGACGAAGTAAGGCCTAGATTTGGCGTTATCCGCTCAAGAGAATTTATTATGAAGGATGCCTACTCTTTTGATACAACTAGAGAAGGATTAGACCGCAGTTATCAGGCGATGTACGATGCTTACACCCGAATTTTTACGCGCTGCGGAATGGATTTTCGTGCGGTAGACGCCGATGCGGGTGCTATCGGCGGAAAAGGAACACATGAATTCATGGCGCTCTCCGAGATCGGAGAGGACACCATCGCTTATTGTTCGTCCTGCAACTATGCCGCTAACCTGGAAAAAGCCGAGGTCGTCTATCAAGGCCAACCAAGTGAGGAAGCGCCGGCAGAGAGAGAAAGAGTACATACTCCAGGAGTTAAGACGATTCAACAGTTGGCTGACTTCTTAGCGGTCCCAGCTGAAAAAACGATCAAATCCTTGCTGTTTAAGCTGGATCAACAATATGTTCTTGCGCTGATCCGAGGGGATCATGAGTTAAATGATGTTAAATTGAAGAATATGTTCGATGCGAATGTAATTTCCATGGCTTCAGAGCAAGAGGTAAAAGAGGTCCTTGGATCCCCTGTAGGCTTCGTTGGACCTATCGGGTTAGAAGGCAAGAAAGTAACCGTTGTTGCCGATCCTGCGGTAAAGGATATGGTTAATGCGGTTACAGGTGCCGGTGAAGTAGATTATCACTTAAGGAATGTAACCCCAGGGAAGGATTTCTCTGTTCAGCAATATGGAGATCTAAGAAACATCCAAGAAGGCGACCCGTGTCCGCAGTGCGGCGGAGAAGTTCGCTTTGCACGCGGCATTGAAGTGGGGCACGTCTTTAAGTTGGGGACTCGATACAGTGAGAAAATGAAAGCCACCTTCCTTGATGAACAAGGAAAAGAAAAGCCGATGATCATGGGATGCTATGGGATCGGAATTTCAAGAACCGTTGCAGCTGTAGTGGAGCAGAACCATGATGAAAATGGGATTATCTGGCCTAAGTCCATTGCCCCGTTTGAAGTTCATCTCATTGCTGTCAATGTGAAGAATGAAGATCAGCTTAAGTTAGCCGAATCCCTCTATGAAACTTTGCTAGCTGCGGGATATGAAGTTCTTTATGATGACCGTCCAGAGCGTGCAGGCGTTAAGTTCAAGGATGCTGACTTGGTGGGTTTGCCGCTTCGCATTACTGTGGGGGCGAAAGCTGCTGAAGGCGTGGTGGAGTGTAAGGTTCGTAAAACGGGCGAATCCGAAGAAATATCGACGGACCAGTTGTTGGACTATTTGAAAGCAACACTATCTAAGCTATAATAACTAAGAGGTGGGTTCCGGTTGACTCGGAACTCTTTCTTTTTGTACTGAAGGAGAAACCGTAAAAACAAGAGGTGTTGGGGATGCAGCAATGGCTGGAACAGAAGGAGCGTTTTCAAGTTCTATTGCGACAGGCTGACATACCTGAAGAGTATCGTAGCCGATATTTTGAACAAGGAAGAATTCATAGATTAGATTTAAGCAGGCAAAACAAGCAGTGGACGTTTCATATTGAACTAGAGCACGTATTGCCGTGTTTGGTATTCCGTGCTTTTCATCAGCGACTTCAAGACACCTTTTCTCACTTGGCAGTCGTAGACTGCTATATTTCCTATACCCAACCTATCGATTGGGCTTCGTTTATACCTGATTATTGGAGTTACGTCATTGACCAAATTGCCGGGCAAATCTCCTCTTTTGCCTCTTCGATGAAAGAGACACAGCCGACGATCATCGGGAATAAATTGGTTCTGCCTGTGACGAATGAGATCTCGATGTCGATGATGAAGAAAAAAGACGTAGATCGCATCCTCTCGGGATCAATTCTCAAGCTGACAGGATTGACGGTTCAGGTTGAATTTAAGGTGGAAGAATCCGAGGAAGCCTATCAGGCATTCCTGGAAGAGAGAATGATAGAAGACCGCTCTCGAGCGCTAGAGGCTTTAGTTGAAACGGAAAAAGAGAAAGAAAAAGGGGATGCGCCTTCCTTGGCTGAAGCGAAGGTGGAATTCCTCATTGGTTACAAGATTCAGGATGAGCCTAGCCCGATCCAGCAAATTGTGGAAGAGGAAAAACGAATTACGGTGCAAGGACAGGTGTTTGCAACTGAGATTCGGGAGTTAAAGAGCGGACGCTCGTTGCTCACCTTCCGTATCACGGATTATACGGATTCGATTAGCGTCAAGATTTTCTCCCGAGATAAAGAAGATCTCGTCATGATGAACGCCGTGAAGGAAGGCATGTGGGTAAAGGTACGTGGACGCGTAACCTTTGATCAATTTGCTCGTGAGCTGGCTATGGAAGCGAATGATGTCAATGAGATTAAACCGAAACGCAGGGAAGACACGGCTCCTGAAAAACGGATTGAGCTGCACCTTCATACCCCCATGAGTACAATGGATGCTATTACACCTGTGAAAAAATTAGTAGGACAAGCAGCAAAATGGGGCCATAAGGCGATTGCGATTACGGATCATGCAGGGGTTCAAAGCTTTCCAGAAGCTTATAGCGCTGCACAAAAAGCCGGAATTAAGGTCATTTATGGAGTCGAAGCCAATATTGTGAATGATGGCGCGCCGATTGCTTACAACCCTACTGATATGCCATTGAAAGAAGGCACTTACGTAATCTTCGACGTGGAAACTACCGGTTTATCCGTCGTTTATAATACGATTATTGAGCTAGCTGCTGTAAAGCTCAGAAATGGTGAAGTGATTGATCGATTTGAACGTTTTGCCAATCCCCATGAGCGATTAACGAATACCATTATCGAATTGACTGGAATCACCGATGATATGCTTGTTGGAGCGCCGGAGGTAGAGGATGTATTAGCCGATTTCCGGGAATTTGTCGGGGATGCCGTTCTTGTTGCCCATAATGCCCGCTTTGATATGGGGTTCATTAACACCGGCTACCGGAAGTACAATCAGCCAGAGCTTACAAATCCAGTGATTGATACCTTAGAGCTGGCGCGTTTTGTATTGCCTGAACTGAAAAATCATCGCCTCAATACCATCAGTAATTATTTAGGAGTAGAATTAGTAAGCCATCACCGCGCCGTATATGATGCGGAAGCAACAGGCCATGTTTTATGGAAGTTAATTCTACGAGTAGAAGAGCGGGGCATGACGAACCTGTCCCAAATGAATGATTACATGGGAAGCAACGGGGATTGGATGCGTCAGCGTCCCTCTCACGGCATTATTTTAGTCAAAAATCAAGTAGGGTTAAGAAATTTATACATTCTGGTTTCCAAGGCTCATACCGAATATTTTCACCGGGTTCCGCGAATTCCGAGAAGCGAGCTTGTCAAACATCGGGAAGGACTCCTGCTGGGTTCAGGTTGCGAACGCGGAGAACTGTTTGAAACCGTCATGCAGAAGTCTATTGAAGAAGCTGAGGAAGTGGCTAAATTCTACGATTACCTAGAGATCCAGCCCACCTACTATAACCGGCACTTGATTGAGAAAGAGTTAGTGAAGGATGAAAAAGCTCTGGAAGATATTAACCGGAAAATCCTTGATTTAGGACGCAAGCTAGGAAAACCGGTGGTTGCTACCGGAAATGTACACTACCTTGACCCGCATGAAAAAATTTATCGCCAAATCCTCGTTCGAAGTTTAGGCGGAGCAAGTATGCTAAAGCCAGATAAACTTCCAGACGCCCATTTTCCAACAACGGATGAATTTTTGGAGCACTTCCGCTATCTAGGGGAAGACGATGCGCTTGATGTGGTGGTTAGAGGGCCTCATCAGGTGAATGAGTGGATCGAAGAGGTTAAGCCGATACCAGATAAGCTGTATACCCCCGTGATCGAAGGAGCCAATGAAGATACGGAAAAAATGAGTTATGAGCGTGCTCGGAGCATCTACGGAACTCCATTGCCTGAGTTGGTAGAAAAACGCATCCAAAAAGAGCTCAACAGTATTATTGGGCATGGTTTTGCTGTTATCTATCTCATTTCTCATAAGCTCGTGAAAAAATCACTAGATGATGGTTATCTGGTAGGTTCGCGGGGCTCGGTTGGATCTTCGTTTGTGGCGACCATGATGGAAATTACAGAAGTTAACCCGCTTCCCCCTCACTATGTTTGTCCGGCGTGCAAGCATTCAGAATTTATTGAGGATGGATCGGTTGCCTGTGGCTACGACTTGCCTGATAAGGATTGTCCGCAATGCGGCAGCAAGTATACAAAGGATGGCCATGATATTCCGTTTGAAACGTTCTTGGGCTTTAAAGGAGACAAGGTACCGGATATTGACTTGAACTTTTCTGGGGAGTATCAACCCCGTGCGCATAATTATACGAAAGTTCTTTTTGGTGAGGATTATGTGTATCGCGCGGGTACGATCGGTACGGTTGCTGATAAGACGGCCTACGGATTCGTAAAGAAATACGAAGAAGAAAAAGGGCTTCAATTAAAAAATACGGAAATTCTTCGATTGGCATCCGGATGTACCGGCGTTAAGCGAACGACAGGTCAGCATCCCGGCGGAATCATCGTGGTGCCCGATTACACCGATATTTATGATTTTTGCCCAATCCAATTTCCTGCAGATGACCGGGAGTCCGAATGGAAAACCACGCACTTTGATTTCCATTCAATCCATGATAATTTGCTGAAGCTTGATATTCTGGGGCACGATGATCCGACTGCGATTCGTATGCTTCAGGATTTGACTGGACTGGATCCCAAAACGATCCCGACGGATGACAAGCTGGTAATGGGGATTTTCAGTAGTCCCGAGCCGCTGGGGGTAACTCCCGAGCAGATTCGAACGAATACCGGTACGCTTGGGATTCCAGAGTTTGGGACAAAATTCGTGCGCCAGATGCTAGAAGATACGAAGCCTTCTACCTTTGCGGAGCTGGTACAGATCTCGGGACTATCCCACGGTACCGATGTTTGGCTTAACAATGCTCAAGAATTGATTCGCAAAGGAACATGTACGCTAAAAGACGTGATCGGTTGTCGTGACGATATCATGGTGTATTTGATGTATAAAGGGTTAGAGCCAAGTTTAGCCTTTAAGATCATGGAAAGTGTTCGTAAAGGAAAAGGGCTTACGCCGGAGATGGAAGAGGAAATGAAGAACAATAACGTGCCCGACTGGTATATTTGGTCCTGTAAGCAGATCAAGTACATGTTCCCGAAGGCGCACGCAACAGCCTATGTATTAATGGCTGTCCGAATCGCCTACTTTAAAGTCCATTATCCGATCCATTATTATGCGACGTACTTTACGGTTCGTGCTGATGACTTTGATATTCCGACGATGGTCAAGGGAAGTG
>JBEQAI010000136.1:0-8477 GCA_041640415.1 Ammoniphilus sp.
GGTTCAATCTCGAACAGGGCTTCGATCTCCGCCTTTTTTTCCCCATATCTCACATAATCCGAAGAACCCCTGCCACCTAGCAAGAACCCAAGAGCATCAATTAAGATCGACTTTCCAGCGCCCGTTTCACCTGTCAAGATATTCAGGCCCCGTTGAAAGGGGATGGTTACATGCTTAATAACAGCAAGATTTTTTATCGATAGTTCTACAATCATCTTTGTTAATCCTCCAAACTAGAGCATATCTAAAAATCGTTTTGTAGAATCATCGGCTGCTTCTTTATGTCGGCAAATGATGAGGATCGTGTCATCTCCACAGATTGTACCAAGGATATCCTGCCAATCTAAGTTATCAATGAGCGCTCCTATAGCATGAGCATTACCCGGCATGGTTTTCATGACGAGTAAATTATCTGCTTGATCAATGCTGACAAAGCTGTCCATAAGCGTTCGTTTTAACTTTTGCTGGGGATTAAACCGGTTATCCGCCGGAAGAGAGTACTTATAGCGGCCATCATTGGTTGGCACTTTCACTAAGTGAAGCTCTTTAATATCACGGGAAACCGTAGCTTGGGTCACATTGTACCCCATACCGCGCAGGATATCCACTAGGTCATCTTGTGTCTCAATATCCCGATTAGCAATAATTTCTCTTATTTTGATATGTCTTTGTCCCTTATTCATGATGGATCCCCCATTAACTTTTTTCGTACAACCTCAAAAAAACTGCTCTCGTTCCATTTAATCAAAGAGGTCACGTACGGGGACCTCTTCAGAACAAGTTCATCGCCGATGTTTAGCTTGGTGCCAATCTGTCCATCTATCGTTAAACCCATATCTTCGTGGGTAGATCCTAAAACGACTCTTACCTCTTGCTCTACTGACAAGACCATGGGCCTTGCAGAAAGCGAGTGAGGAGCAATAGGTGTTAATAAAAGTACATGCATGGAAGGCATGGCAATCGGGCCTCCTGCAGACAGGGAGTAAGCCGTAGAACCTGTTGGAGTTGAAACGATGATTCCATCTCCATTAAAGGTGGTAACATACATATTACCTACATACGTCGCACACTCAATAATGCGGCTAAAGGTTCCCTTTGCTATACAGATATCGTTAAGAGCATGGTATTCATTTATTTTCTTCCCGTCGCGAAGGAGTACCGCATGAATCATCATTCTCTGTTCTAAGTCATAATCTCCGTTTAAAATTCTCTCGATTGCCAAGGGAAGGTTGTCTGGCTCTGCTTCAGAAAGAAAACCTAGATTCCCAAGATTAATGCCTAATATCGGTATATCATACATACAGAGCTCGCGAGCCACTCCAAGCAAGGTCCCGTCTCCTCCAAGAACAAAGACTACGTCCACGTTCTGGGGGTAGGCTGTTAATGGAATAGCCAGGTCGGGTCTTCTAGCATACTCCCCCACAAAGGGCTCCACAAAACATTTGTTTCCTCTTTCTTCAACCAGGCGGATAAGCTCCTTTGCAAAGTTTAATGCCCCTGGCTTATCCCGATTGACTGCTAAACCGATCGTTTTCACTTCTTCTGAAGCCTCCTCATCCCAAGCGAACTTACACACAAGAATGATTACCTTGTTATTATACAACTTTTTGTGTCTTTGTGCATAAAAATGCAAAAAAGACAAGCTATGCTTGTCTTTTCATTTTTACCTACAATGTCGAATGAGCCCTTTCAACAACCAAACGAATTTCCTTATTTTCAATTACAGGCTCTATATTCGTCTCTTTTCCCTTCCATCGAAGAAGGAGAAGAAATTCGATATTCCCTTCTCCCCCTGTAATGGGTGAATAATCAATTCCCTGAACATAATAGCCTAGGCTTGAAGAAAATTCGACCATGGACGTCAGCACTTGTTCGTGGATGCTCGCTTCGCGTACAATCCCATTTTTTCCTACCTGCTCTCTGCCTGCCTCAAATTGTGGTTTTACTAATGCGACAACATGAGCCCCAGGTTCCAGGAATTTAGCAAGTACAGGAAGAATAATTTTTAAGGAGATGAACGAGACGTCAATCGTAGCGAAATTAGGTTGGTCCCCCTTCAGCTGCTCCGGCTGCAAATGGCGGAAATTCGTACGCTCCATGACAATCACTCGTGAATCGGAACGCAATTTCCAATCAAGTTGACCGTATCCCACATCAATGGCATAAACCTGCTTTGCTCCATTTTGCAACGCACAATCCGTGAATCCGCCAGTGGAAGCCCCAATGTCCATCACTACAGCATTCTCTAGGTTCAAATCAAAGGCCTTAATCGCCTTCTCCAGCTTGAGGCCGCCACGGCTCACGTAAGGATGGAGCTCCCCCTTGACCCGAATGGAAACTGTTTCCTCAACCTTCGTTCCAGGCTTCTCACATCGCTCTTCTTCAACAAAGACCAATCCGGCCATAATGGCGGCTCTTGCCTTTTCTCTGCTGGGAAAATGTCCTTTCTCGACAAGGAGAACATCAATTCTTTCTTTTTTGCTCATCTACGCCCTCTGCCTTTTCCGCGGCCAAAGCTTGATAGCTTGTTGTGCAATGCGTTCAGCTGTTAGCCCGATTTCTCTCCGCTGCTCAGAAACGCTGCCGTGCTCTACGTAAACATCAGGCACCCCAATCATCTCAACGACCGTGTCCTGATAGCCCTCCGCAGCGTAAAACTCGAGAATGGCGGAGCCAAAGCCACCAGCTATAGCTCCTTCTTCTACCGTAATAATCTGATACCCCTCTTTTGCTAGGTGCAGGAGCAGATCGCGATCCAATGGCTTCACAAAGCGGGCATCTACGATCATCGGCTGGATTCCATCTTCTTTAAGCAGAATAGCTGCATCTTGCGCTAGCCCAACCATATTTCCCAGAGCCAGGATGGCTACATGCAATCCTTCCTGCAAGACGACGGATTTCCCAATAGGAATCATCTGAAATTGAGGATCCATCGGTATGCCCGTGCCATTCCCACGAGGATAGCGGACGGCAATCGGACCCTGCTCATACTTCAAAGCGGTATAGATCATATGCTGGAAATCATTTTCATCCTTAGGCATCATAATGGTCATATTAGGCTGACTGCGCAAGAATCCGATATCGTATAAACCATGATGGGTCTCGCCATCTTCTCCTACAAACCCCGCCCGGTCTATCGCAAAAAACACATTGAGATTTTGGCGCGCTACATCATGTACCACTTGATCATATCCCCGTTGCAAGAATGTGGAATAAATCGCACAAACAGGTTTTACTCCTTGAGTAGCCAGACCCGCTGCCATCGTAACCGCGTGCTGTTCAGCTATCCCTACATCAAAGAATCGATCGGGAAAGCGCTGGGCAAACTTGGTCAACCCTGACCCACCTGGCATCGCAGGTGTGATAGCCACCACCTTTTGATCTTGCTCGGCAATGCGAATAACGGTGTCCGCAAAGACGGAAGGATAAGCAGGGGGCCCTGCCTTTTTCATCATTTCCCCGGATTCGATTTTGTAAGGACTCACTCCATGCCAAGTATGGGAATCAGCTTCCGCTGGCGCATAGCCCTTTCCTTTTTTCGTAACTACATGCACCAATACGGGCCCTTGAATATGGGCGGCTTGATTCAAGCACTCTAACAGCTCTGTCAGATTATGGCCATCAATTGGGCCAAGATAAGTAAAGCCCAGCTCTTCAAAGAAGACCCCTGATACCAATAGGTATTTTAAGCTGTCCTTCAAACGTTCTGCGGTTTTGGCTAATTTGCCTCCCACCGCCGGAATCTTGCGAAGCAGAGACTCCAGCTCTTCTTTAACTTTTTTATAGTTTTGGTCCGTTCTTAATTTACCCAGATGGTTATGCAAGGCTCCTACATTGGGAGCAATGGACATCTCGTTGTCATTTAGGATCGTAATCAGCTTTTTCTTCTCATGGCCGATATGGTTTAAGGCCTCAAGGGCCATCCCGCCTGTCAAGGCACCGTCCCCAATGATCGCTATGACCTCATTTTTTTCATGTTTAATGTCCCGAGCAATCGCCATCCCCATAGCCGCTGATAGGGATGTACTGCTATGCCCTGTCTCCCACACATCATGAACACTTTCATTGCGTTTGGGGAATCCGGACAGTCCTTGATATTTACGCAGGGTATCAAAACGGTCAATCCGTCCCGTTAGGATCTTATGCACGTATGACTGATGTCCAACATCCCAGATCAATTTATCTATCGGGCTGTTAAACGTGTAATGAAGAGCCAGCGTCAATTCAACAACTCCAAGATTAGAGGCCAAGTGTCCGCCCGTCTTAGAAAGCTTCTCAATCAGGAATTGCCGAATTTCTTCCGCCAACTGCTCCATCTCAGGTACCGACAGTGTTTTTAATTTATCTGGGGAGTTGATTTCTCTTAATAGCAAGGTAACTCCTCACTTTCGTCTCATTTATATCTATGATTGCCAATTTATTCAACTCTAAAAGTGAATCAAAGCACAATAACTCTATGTTAACATAAAAACCGAAGAATCGACATTTGATTTTTTAATAATGAAAAGGCATAGCCCTACTTGAGGACCATGCCTTCGGGCTATGTAAGACGGAAGAGTGGTCCCCCTGCAGGTAAACACTGTGGCTTAGGTCCAGTAGGTTTTCCCAAGCGGGAACCGGAATGTTGCCATTCTGGCGGTTTCCCTTTACCCCCGCCTCAACGCTGTCGCCAAACATTGGACTGGATTACCACTTAGTCCACACTTTAATCCCTGCAGGTTTACGCTCACGCGAACAGTCTAGGAGATTTCCTCGGCAGCCTTGACATTTCTCCTAGCCTCTTTTGCAGTGCAGGTTTCATATGGCACTGGATCCCCGGACCTGGCCAAGATCACGGCGAACTGAACCCCATACTCCCTCCGGCACCACGCAAGGCAGGCTACGCTGTACATCAGCCGCATGCATATGTAGCTGACATCCAGGTTCATACCCCAAGCCATAGCGGAACGTGCGCTTACGCCATACTACGCACTTGGGCCTCCGCGGAATCAGGGTCAACGCCCACATGCCATTGTGGATCGCCCCGAAACCTTAACCCCCAGCACAAACCCACGACTGGGCGTCGTAAGCCTCCACCAGGGACTTCATCGATGTGCCCTTTAGCGGATTTTTAGCCCCGCCTTCAGAGAAAGCAGACCGACTAGAATACTGCACCACTCTTCAACAACAAGTTATTATATCATACACGACCAATAGACTCAATGTGACGAAATTATTGGTCTCTTTTAATAATGTAATCAGCTAGAGCACCTAATACTTGAGTTTCTATTCCAGCCTGGGATAAAGCTTCCTTAGCTTCGACAATCAATCGTTCAAGCTCTATCTGACTTTGTTCAAGTCCAATTAGGCTCGGGTAGGTTGACTTCTCGTTTGCCGAGTCGCTGCCGACTGGCTTGCCGAGCTTCTCCTCGTCTCCATAAACATCCAGAATGTCGTCCTGAATTTGGAAGGCAAGACCAATATTGCGGGCAAATCGAGTGAGTTGTTCTAGCTGATCCTCACTTGCTCCGCCCAGCCTAGCTCCTGTACGAATGCAAAAGACGAGCAAGTCTGCTGTTTTATGTTGATGGATATACTGAAGTTCAGATAATTGCAGTTGCTTGCCTTCTCCTAATAAATCTGCCATCTGACCCCCAACCATTCCCTGTGGCCCCGCGAACTTCGATAATTCGCAAATAATCGGAAGAACCGTTGCAGCTTCCACGCCCTTCTCCTGGAGAGAGCAAATCGCACGAAACGCTTCCGTCAATAAGCCGTCTCCGGCTAGTATGGCTGTGGCTTCCCCAAATTTTTTATGGTTGGTTGGCATTCCCCGACGAAAGTCATCATTATCCATAGCGGGCAGATCGTCATGAATGAGAGAGTAGGTGTGAATCATTTCCACCGCGCAAGCTGCGGGCAATCCTTTGACTGGATCTTGTTCGAATGCTTCAATCGTAGCCAGCAGCAGAATCGGTCGCAACCGCTTCCCGCCAGCATATAAGGAGTATTCCATGGCCTCGGCCAAAAGAGGTGGCACTCCTCGAGTAGGCAAAAAAGCAGGCAAAGCCTGCTCTATGAATGTTTTCTTTTCCGTTAAATAGCTATGTAAATTAAACATCTATTTCCGATCCTCCTCAAGCTCCAAAGGCTTGACAACCAAACCGCCGTTTTCCTCTAGCAGGGTTTCAATCTTTTGCTCTACTTTCTCTAGTTTTTGGCTGCAGACTTGAGAAAGCAACATTCCATCCTGAAATAGGTCAATCGCTTGTTCAAGCGGCACTTCACCAGCCTCAAGCTTGTCCACGATTTCCTCTAGCTGCTTCAGCGCGTCCTCAAAGGTTAGAGATAACAACTCATTTTTTTCCATCGTTTTTCCTCTCTTCAAGTGCCCATACGGAGCAATCTATTGTTCCATCCATTAATTCTACTCTCACCCCATCACCGGGGTCAAGCTGTTGTATCGACTTCACCAACTGCCCTTCTTTATAAACTAAAGAATACCCGCGGCTCATGATCTTAAGTGGACTCAATCCATCGAGGCGAGCCATTGTGAGCAATAGCTGGTTGCGCTTATACTTTACAACTTGAAGACTTTCTTTATGCAGCTCTTCTTGAAGCCGTGACAACCTTTCCTTAAACTGGCCCAACTGCTTATTAGGATTATAGAATTGGAGTTTTTGAGTTGTGGCGTTGAGCATAACTCGACGGTTCCTAGTAAAGCGGTGCATAGACAAATAGAAGCGATCCATCAAGCGGTCCAATCTTTGATTAGCATTCTCTACTTGCTTTTGGGGATGTCGATGACTTAGGGCTTTTTGCGCTCTTTTCCAACGGTCAGCCGACTGGTTAAGGCGCGTCAGTAGGTTTCCTTGCAGCTTATCCTGAAGCCACTTCAATCGCTGGCGCAATTCAAGAATGTGCGGAACGGCTAACTCTGCGGCGGCTGTCGGGGTTGCGGCTCTTATATCAGCAACAAAATCGGCGATAGTAAAATCCGTTTCATGACCAACCGCGGAAATCACAGGGATACTGGAGACTGCAATACTCCGGGCAACCACCTCGGTATTGAAGGCCCATAGTTCCTCAATTGAACCCCCTCCTCTTCCCACAATCATAACATCCACTTCACCGCTTCGATTTAACAATTGAATCGCTTCACTGATAGATCTTGGGGCATGCTCCCCTTGCACCATAACAGGAACCAGAAGAACCCTGGCAACAGGGTATCTTCTGCGAATCGTGGTTACAATGTCGCGCACCGCGGCTCCCGTTGGACTTGTAACAACTCCAATGACCTTGGGATACGCCGGCAACGTTCTTTTGCGGTGGGCATCAAAAAGTCCTTCTTCCTGAAGCTTCTGCTTCAGCTGTTCAAAAGCCAAATAAAGACTTCCCATGCCGTCCGGCTGCATTTCCCGAGCGATGAATTGGTACTGGCCGCCGCTCTCATATACGGTTACCGCACCACGCACCAATACCTTCGTCCCATTCTTGGGTACAAACTTAAGAAAACGATTATTGCCAGCAAACATGACCGCCTTAATCACGGCTTCTTCATCCTTAACCGTAAAATACATATGGCCACGGCTGTGGTGGGTGAAATTAGAAATCTCACCCCGGATCCAGATATCCTGCAGTTCGAAGTTACCCTCAATCAGTTCTTTTAGAAAGCGATTGATCTCCCCAACGGAAAAAACATGACGACGTTCCAAGCGCTAGGCCTCCTGCTTCTCCTGAATTCTTTTCAGTTTAGCCGCTTCCACCGTATTCTTCAATAACATGGTAATGGTCATCGGTCCTACGCCGCCTGGGACGGGAGTTATAAAGCTAGCCACTTCCTTTACCTCATCAAATCGGACATCCCCAACGAGCTTATTCCCCTCTACGCGATTCACTCCCACATCAATGACGACCGCTCCTGGAGCTACGTGATCAGCCCCTATCATGTTTGCCTTTCCTACAGCGACTACAAGAATATCCGCTTGCCTCGTGATAGCCCCAAGGTCAGGTGTACGGGAATGACAGATGGAAACTGTGGCGTTTTCTTGCAATAAGAGCATCGACACGGGTTTACCCACGATATTGCTTCGACCTACTACAACAGCATGCTTTCCTGAAATGGATGTCCCTGTCCGCTTAATGAGCTCAATGATCCCGTGTGGAGTGCAAGGAAGATAGCATGGAGCTCCAATGACCATATTCCCCACATTAATCGGGTGAAACCCATCGACATCCTTCTCAGGGTGGATAGCCTGTATTACGGCATCTTCGGAAATATGTTTAGGCAAGGGCAGTTGAACTAAAATGCCATGAATGAGCTCGTCCACGTTTAATTCTTGAATGAGCTTCAGCAACTCTTGCTCTGAGATTGCTTCGGACTTACGAATGACTCGAGAATAAATACCGGCTTCTTCACAAGCCTTTGCTTTTGCCTTGACATAAGATTGGGAAGCTGGATCTTCTCCAACCAATACTACGGCCAGGCCCGGCTGTAC
>JBEQAI010000137.1:0-8412 GCA_041640415.1 Ammoniphilus sp.
GGTTTGGCCAGCTTCAAAAAAGGCAAAAGGTCATGTGCATCCACGAAATCAGCATGACTGCGCATGGCAGCAGCCGATTCGGTTCCTTTAGGACTCGAAACATGAATTTTTGGGGGGAGACCGCTGTCCTTCCAGGTGGCAAATATCTCTCCTAGAATAGAAGAGAGATCGTGATGCTCATGATTGCATCGGTGATGATGGATATCGAGTACCATCGGCGTTCCCAAGGCTTGGCAGGCCTCTAGGGTTTCTGCTGCCGTAAAGGTCTTATCATCATTTTCAAACGTAATTCGGCGCTGAATGTCCGGAGGCACTCGCTTCCAGTTTTCGATGAGCCGCTTGACGGAATCCTTCTTATCTTTATAAGCGCCTCCCATATGGATATTGAATTTCATGGTCTCGTCCATTCCCATCGCCTTACTTTGCTGAAGATGGTAGGTTAAATCCTGAATTGACTTTTCCACAATATCATCTTTCGGGCTATTTAAATTCACAAAATGATCCGGATGAAATCCCACTCTCATTTGGTTTTTTCGAACAAACTCCCCAATTTGCTGGAATTCCTCCGCTAGATCTGCAGCAAAGTCCCACCCCGCAACGGCTTCATGGGTCGCGAGCGGAATGAGCTTGGAGGTGAAGCGGTATAGCATGATCTCTTCTCCTAGGTTGTACCTCAGCAAGCGAAGCTGATTACGTAGGTTTTCCTTTGCAAGGATGGTTAGCCTGGAGATGTAGTATTTAGGGTCTACTTTTTGCAGGTTTTTCCATGTAATGGTCTTATTGGGTGAGCTGTTTTTAAGTTCTAAAGATAAGGCCACGTAACCCAAGCGTACAAGCATCTCTTTCCTCCTTTTTTTATAGTGTACAACAGGAGGTGGAGGATGATTCCCGACAAGCGGGATCATACTATCTAGAGCTATTAATTGAAGAGAGGAGAATGCAGTATGCCATGGAAAGTCTTGCTTCTTGTCATCTTGTTTCTTTGCCCAACTCGACTAACCATGGGGACCACAGACCAAGCTTTCCCCATTTTTAAGATTGATACGGAAAAAAAAGTGGTGGCCATTACATTTGACGATGGTCCCGACCCCAAATATACGCCTCTATTGTTAGAAACCTTGCATCTCGAAGGGGTCAAGGCAACATTTTTTGTCCTAGGAAATCAAGCAGAAAAATCCCCTCAAATTCTCCAATGGATTCATAAGGCTGGACATGAAATTGGAAATCACGGTTATGCTCATCCAGATATTAAGAAGTTGAAAAGACCGGAGATCTACCAGGAGATCAAGCGAGCGGAAAAGGTCATTGTGAATACCATAGGAGTAAAGCCTCAATGCTATCGGCCCCCTGGCGGGGTCGTGACTCCTGCTGTGCTAAAAGCAACTTACGATGCTGGTTATGAATTGATTCATTGGTCGGTAGACCCGAAAGACTGGAAACGAAATCGAACAGCAGAGGTTATTGCCAGCAGCATCAAGAACAAGATTGGTTCAGGCGATATTTTGCTTTTTCATGACGGAGGTGTGAATCAGGAAGAATCGATTAAAGCTCTGGTCTCACTCCTTCACGATATGAGAAAAGAGGGGTTTGAATTTGTGACGGTTTCTGAGTTGTTGGAAATCAAATAAGGTTTTAGGGACTTCATATGTCCTGTAATTGTATTTCGTGTCCCATCAACTTATAATGGAGCTATGCGTTCATATAAAGCAAAGAGGAGAAACGGCTATGCGTGAATTTTTAGCATTACAGCTCAAGCTTGTTCCCGACCTCGTCGAAGTCATGCAGAAACGCCTTTCTATTCTGCGAAACATCTATCTGCAGCAGCCCATTGGGCGACGTAGTTTAGCTGTTTCGCTACATACAACGGAGAGGATTCTAAGAGCAGAGGTTGATTTTCTTAAAGAGCAAGGGCTAGTCCAAGTGGAGAGTATTGGGATGTTCTTGACCGATACAGGCTTACAGATACTAGAATCTCTAGAGGGCTTAATTAAGGATGTTTATGGTTTATCAGATATGGAGTCTGAGCTTCAACAGAGGCTGAAGGTAAACCGCGTCATTGTCGTTCCGGGGCAATCCAATGAAGTCGAAATTGATAAAAAAGAGCTGGGCCGAGCAGCGGCGAATTATCTTCTGTCCGTCTTGCGTGAACAAGATATCGTTGCCGTAACCGGCGGTTCAACCATTGCAACGATGGCGGAGATGATGAGCGGGACCCGTCAGTTTCCGGATGTTACCTTTGTGCCTGCAAGGGGCGGCTTAGGAGAAAATGTGGAACTGCAAGCTAACCAGATTGCAGCCAATCTGGCTAAAAAGCTAGGTGCCCAATATCGCATGTTTCATATTTCCGATAATCTAAGCGCCTCTGTCTATCAGTCTATCCAGAATGATCCGTATATTAGTGAGATGCTCGAGTTGATCCGTTCTTCCCAGGTGGTGGTCCATGGGATCGGTCGTGCCGTAGAAATGGCTATCCGAAGAAACGCTCCCAGCGAGGTGCTGAAGGTTCTTGAGCAAGGAAATGCGGTAGGGGAAGCCTTTGGTTACTACTTCAATAAGGAAGGGAAGATCATTCACCGGATGGAAACGATGGGACTTCAGCTTGAGGACGTTAGAGGAGCAAGGCAAGTCATGGGGTTAGCCGGAGGCTCCAATAAAGCCGAAGCGATCTATGCCATTGCCAAATCGGGATTAATTAATGTATTGATTGTAGATGAATCAGCAGCAGAAACGGTTTTGAAGATGGAAATTTAAAGCAGCTTTGCGGTTAGAGAAGCTTTCCGAAGGGAATTATCCTTGATAAGGAAGTTAAACTGATCGCAGAGGTGTCCTATGTCTTTCACTGCAGGTGTATTCCGTTGTTGTATCATACTCTCTCTATTGATTCTATTATCCTCTTGTGGTACCGGATTAGAGCCTCATCTTGGCCATCATCAGCCTACGATTTCGACGGCCCGTTTGATGGTGGGAGAGAAGCTTACCTTTTCGGAAATCCCATTTAGACAAGACTTTCATGGAGAGCGCTGGATTCCCCTCGAGGAAGCCGCTCAATCTCTGGATTTTACTTATACCTATGATATATCGGACGAAATGTTTAACATGGGGTATACCGATGTAGTGTACCGAGTGGAAATGGATCATCAGGAAGCGTACTCGAACGGTAAGACAATCACGCTATCGACTGCACCCAAAACCATCAATCAAAAACCATATATCACGGTTAAAGCCCTAGAAGAGCTTTGGGGAACGCAAATCGCTTGGAATGAATCCAATCAGCGTTTTGTCATTACACCTTTAAGTGACCCCTCAGCTAAAGGGGAAGTGGCCGCAGCGACGGTGGTTGCTCCTACGGCCAAAGTGAATACCAAGGCGTTAGTGCAGTATGCAAAGCGATACCTAGGAGTTCCTTATCAATTTGGTGCAGATCCCTTTCCCCAATCCAAACGATTTGACAGCTCTTCGTATACTCGCCATGTATTTGCCAGGTTTGGCATCTCGCTCCCTAGAACGGCTAGGGCGCAAGCTGAACTTGGGGTACCCGTTGAGAAAGGTAATCTTCAGATTGGGGATTTAGTTTATTTTTATGTGCCAGGCCCCTTTGAAACCAATCGGATTGTAGGGCATGTAGGCATGTACATAGGGAATGGCCAATTTATTCACACTTTTGGCAAAGCAGGAGTAACCATCAATGCTCTGGATGAAAAGTATTGGAAGGATACCTATATGTTTGCTAAAAGATTCATTGTCAAGTGACCGATTTTCATATAAAATAAAGACATGGACATAAAATGTAATCACGGGACTTATTGAGTCCAATTATAAGGAGCATAAGCATGGACAACCAATACTATGCTGGAATCGACTTGGGTGGGACGTCCATTAAGATGGGCATTTGTTCTTCGAATGGCCAGATTATTTGTGAACAGGAACAAGCGACTCCCCAAGGACATTATGAAAACGTATTAGATGCGTTCCAGCAGATGCTTCATCAGCTGCTTGCGGAAGCCCAACTAAGCCCTAAGGATTTAGTTGGGGTAGGCGTAGGTGTGCCAGCCCTCTTGGATGTAGAGCAGGGCTTTGTGTACGAGATTGTCAATTTGGGATGGAAGAATGTACCCTTGAAGACCGAATTAGAAAAGCGACTCGGCCTACCCAGCTATGTGGATAACGACGCGAATACGGCAGCTTTAGGAGAGATGTGGCAGGGAGCAGGGAAGGGTTCTCGACATCTGATTTGCATCACCGTAGGTACGGGGATTGGCGGGGGATTGGTTCTGAATGGGGACATTTATCATGGAGCACTTGGGCTAGCCGGTGAGATTGGTCATCTAACCATTCGGCCCGAAGGAGGACTTCCATGTAATTGCGGGAAGTTCGGATGCTTAGAAACTGAAACATCCGCAACCGCTATTGCTTACTATGGAAGAAAGGCCGTGGATGAACAGCGAGAGACAAGGTTAACTGAGATCGCAAGGGGTGTCATTACGGCTAAGGATGTTATCGACGCCGCGCGCTCAGGGGATGCGGAGGGCATGAAGATCCTTCATCATGTCGGATATTATCTAGGACTTGCCTTGGCCCAGATGTCAAATGTATTGAATCCAGAAAAGATCGTGGTTGGCGGGGGAGTGTCAAAGGCAGGAGACTTTTTCCTTGATCCAATTCGCGAAAATTTTCGGAAATATGCTTTAAATAAGGTGAGTGAAACGACAGACATTTTGCCAGCGACGCTAGGCAACAAAGCCGGCTGGCTAGGAGCTGCATGGCTGGTACATCGGAACTCGGGACAAAATGGAGGAAAATGACCATGAAGAAAATCGCCGTACTGACAAGCGGAGGGGACGCGCCGGGCATGAATCCTGCCATCCGAGCGGTTGTCCGCAGAGGGATCTACAAGGGATTAAGTGTGTTTGGAGTCCAACAGGGATACGATGGTTTAATGCGCGGAGATTTTGTGCCAATGGATCTTGGGAGTGTAGGGGATATTATTCATCGAGGAGGAACTGTACTACGCAGTGCCCGCAGCGAAGAATTCAGAACTCCAGAAGGACAGCAAAAAGCGCTAGCCTGCATGAAAGAGGCCGGCATTGACGGATTAGTGGTAATTGGCGGAGATGGTTCTTTCCGCGGGGCTGGAAAATTAACAGAACAAGGCTTTCCAACAGTTGGAATACCAGGTACAATTGACAATGACATTGCTGGAACAGATTACACCATTGGCTTTGATACAGCCGTGAACACTGTAGTAGACGCGATCGACAAGATTCGTGACACTGCCTCTTCCCATGAGCGTACATACATCATAGAGGTAATGGGCAGAGACGCTGGTGACATTGCTCTATGGTCTGGATTATGTGTGGGAGCGGAATCCATTATTATCCCTGAGGCGCCTGTAGATATGGATGATGTTATCCTTAGGTTGGAACAAGGGAATAAGCGTGGTAAGAAGCACAGTATTATCGTGGTTGCTGAAGGAGTCAGCAGCGGAGCTGAGGTAGCCAATAGGATCCAGGAACGAACAGGACTTGAGACTCGAGTAACCGTTCTAGGCCACTTGCAGCGAGGAGGGTCTCCCTCTGCCTATGATCGAATGATGGCCAGCCAGATGGGGGCAAAAGCCGTGGACTTGCTCGTGGAGGGACAAAAAGGAGTTATGGTAGGCTTAAAAGGTGGACAGCTCGTCCATGCTCCGTTCGTCGATGCTGCCCGAGACAAGCATACGCTAGATATGTCTATGTATCACTTAGCAAGAAGTCTTTCCATATAAACAAATGAGGTGACGGGATGAGAAGAACAAAGATCGTTTGTACCATTGGACCTGCGAGTGAACAGCCTGAAACGTTAGAGAAACTGATTTTAGCCGGCATGAATGTTGCGCGCTTAAACTTTTCTCATGGCTCCCATGAGGAGCATGAGGTTCGGATTGACCGTATTCGGGAAGTGGCAAAGAAGCTAGGACGCAACGTAGCGATTATGTTAGATACGAAGGGTCCAGAGATTCGAACCGGGATTCTTAAAGAGGGTCAGATTACCTTGAAAACCGGAGATTCCTTCACCCTCACAACGGAACAGATCGAGGGTACGCAGGAAAAGGTCAGCGTCACCTACGACCAGCTTCCGCGCGATTTGTACATTGGAGCAAGAGTTCTTGTAGACGACGGTCTAATTGAACTGCAAGTCGAGGAGATCAGTGGTCCAGACGTTCGCTGCCGAGTGCTGGATGGCGGGGTGTTGAAGAATCGCAAAGGGGTAAATCTGCCTAAAATTGCGGTTAATCTGCCTAGCATTACAGAAAAGGATATATCTGACATTAACTTTGGTATCCGCAAGAAAGTGGACTTTATTGCAGCTTCCTTCGTACGGAAAGCGACAGATGTCCTTCAGATTCGCCAAATGCTAGAAGAGCAGGGCGCGAGCATAGCCATCATTGCTAAGATTGAAAATGAGGAAGGCGTCTTGAATGCCGATGAAATTCTCGGAGTGGCTGATGGCCTGATGGTTGCACGTGGAGACTTAGGTGTTGAGATTCCTGCTGAAGAAGTTCCGCTTGTCCAGAAAAAGCTGATCGCCAGCTGTAACCATGCGGGCAAGCCTGTAATCACTGCCACTCAGATGCTGGACTCCATGCAAGGAAACCCTCGCCCGACCAGAGCGGAAGCGAGTGATGTTGCCAATGCCATCTTTGATGGAACGGATGCGATCATGCTTTCTGGTGAAACAGCTGCAGGGAAATATCCGGTCGAGTCGGTCGAAACGATGGCCCGAATCGCTTGTCGTGCTGAGTCTTCGCCTATGTATAAGGCGCAACTTCATGGCACTCCATCCGGGAAGGTCACCATTACCGATGCGATGGGACAAGCTGTTTCAGCTACCGCAGCTTCTCTAAACGCAGCGGCCATCCTTACCCCAACTGAAAGCGGCTATACAGCTCATGTGGTATCCAAGCACCGTCCAGCTTGCCCCATTGTAGCGGTTACGCCTCATGAGCATATTGTAAATCGCCTTTTACTTGTGTGGGGTGTTGTGCCTATTCAGTTCGAGAGTGCAGACAACACGGATGAAATGATGGAGCAAGCCATCCAATCCGCGATCCAAGCGAAGATCATTAAGCATGGGGATTTAGTGGTGCTTACTGCCGGCGTTCCTGTACGTGAACCGGGTACTACCAACATGATGAAGGTTCATGTCGTGGGAAAAGTAGTCGCCAGAGGTAAAGGCATGAGCGATGTCTCCGCATCCGGTAAAGTCGTCATCATCGGTAACCCTGGCTGGGAAGACCGCGTCGACGAAAACACCATCCTCGTCGCCAAATCAACCGATAAAGATGTCACCCCTTATATAGAGAAAGCGGCCGGACTGATCACCGAAGAGGGCGGCTTAACCTCCCATGGGGCCATTGTAGGATTAAACCTAAACAAGGCCGTCATTATCGGAGTCGACGAAGCAACCACTTTATTGAAGGATGGGGACGAAATAACCGTCGATCCACATCAAGGCCATATTTACCACGGTTTTGCCCGAGTACTATAATTTTTGGAGCGCTGATCTCTTGGGATATTCCGGGGGATCAGCGCTTTTTTATTATAAAAGGCCATATGAACACCAGAGTGTGGCTCCTACTACGTGGGGGGATGCTCATGTCCTGGTAATGATTCCAAATAGGTGGAGCGGTTGATCAGTTTTTTCGGTTGTTTTGGTTTGACCTGGTCTAGGGATCTCGTTCCTATACAGAGCCGGTCCGAGAGCCGTGATGGATGCATCATAGTGGCCCAACTGATCCCCACCCCCCGATATGATTTTACCCGGCCATCTGCTATATTTAAGATACTAGTATTAAAGGGAGCGATGCTCGTGAAAAAACCGACCCTCTATCGCTATATCCACTTCACCCACGCCCTGCTCATCCTGATCCTACTCCTCACCGGCGCCATTTTATATATCCCGGAGCTTCGCGTTCTCCTGATCGAGGGTAGGTGGCAGATCCGGCAGTTTCATATTGCAGTTGGTATGATCTATTGTTTATTTCTTGTTGCTGCGGTTCCGCTTGTCTTCCCCTACTTCAGGAAGCATCGGTCATGGAGGAAGACGTTCCATCTATGTCTTATGGTTTTTCTAGGGCTGTTATGGACAGTCACCGGTATCTACTTGTGGATCAATCCTGCAGGTTACTTTACCCTTCGTCAACTATCCATTACGGTTCACGATGCAATTAGTATCTTCATCATTCCATGGATCCTCATACACATTGGACTGTGGATATATTCCTTAAAACAATCCAAAAACCAACTCCAACCACCAAAAGCAGTGGAGCGGGACCGCGGTTGGCTAATCAGCCGAAGAGACGTGCTTTTCCTGTTCGGCGGAACGACCATCGCCATGCTGCTCGGTGGACTAACCAAATGGTTTCAACCAATA
>JBEQAI010000138.1:0-8355 GCA_041640415.1 Ammoniphilus sp.
CTTAGCTGGTTCTTAGGCGGCGCACCTGATGCGGGTTGGACCGCTTATGTGCCATTGTCTTCCGATGAATACAGTGGGATGGGAGTAGACTTCTATGTATTGGGTCTGCAGATTGCCGGTATCGGGACGTGGATCGGGGGGATTAACTTCCTTGTAACGATCATTAACATGCGTGCACCTGGCTTAACCTTCATGCGTTTGCCGATGTTTACTTGGAGCGTATTCGTTACATCTGCTCTTATCTTGTTCGCATTCCCTGCGATTACTGTAAGCTTAGTATTGTTGATGTTTGACCGTTTATTCGGAGGAGCTTTCTTCGATCCGGCGTTGGGCGGAAACATCGTAATCTGGCAGCATTTATTCTGGGTATTCGGACACCCTGAGGTTTATATCTTGATCTTGCCAGCATTCGGTGTAATTTCAGAAGTTATTTCTACTTTCTCTAAGAAGCGCATTTTCGGATACAGCGCGATGGTTTTCGCTACCGTATTGATCGGTTTCTTAGGATTCATGGTTTGGGTTCACCACATGTTCACCGTAGGTTTAGGTCCTGTGGCTAACTCCTTGTTCTCGATTGCTACGATGTTAATCGCCGTACCAACGGGTATCAAGATCTTTAACTGGCTCTTTACCATGTGGGGAGGACATATCCGCTTTACGGCTGCGAACCTTTGGGCTGTAGGATTCCTTCCAACTTTCGTTATCGGTGGGATGACAGGGGTTATGCTTACCCTTCCGCCATCTGACTATCAGTTCCATGATTCTTATTTCGTTGTTGCTCACTTCCACTACACGATTGTAGGTGGAATGGTGTTTGCCCTATTTGCTGGTCTTCATTACTGGTGGCCAAAAATGTTCGGTAGACTTTTGAATGAAACCTTAGGAAAGATCGGGTTCTGGTTCTTCTTTATCGGGTTCCACTTAACGTTCTTCCCGCAGCATTTCTTAGGTTTGATGGGAATGCCGCGCCGCGTATTTACCTTTATGCCGAATCAAGGCTTAGAGCTAGGTAACCTAATCAGTACCATTGGTGCTTTTGGTATGACGATCGGAACGCTTGCGTTCCTAACGAATGTGATCGTTACCGCTTCTCGTGGAGAAAAAGCTTCAAACGATCCGTGGGATGCTCGTACACTTGAGTGGACGATTTCTTCTCCAGCTCCTGAGTACAACTTTGCTCAAACTCCGCTTGTGCGTGGGTTGGATGCATTCTGGGTAGAGAAGATGGCAGGCAAGAAGAAGATGACACCAGCCGAGCCGCTTGGTGAAATCCATATGCCGTCTCCATCCATTTTACCGTTTATTATGTCCCTAGGACTATTTATCGCAGGTTTTGGTTTCATGTATCACGCTTACCTGATCGTGATAATCGGATTGTTAATTACGGTTGTATGTATGTTCCTACGTTCCATTTACGACGATCCTGGTTATCATCTGCATCCGGATGAAGAGGAGGTAAAGGCGTAATGGCACAAAATTTTACAACCCTTCCCGACCATCCTGAAACGGCTACCCTCGAAGGTAAAAATAAAGTTCTTGCCTTCTGGCTGTTCTTAGGTGGAGAAGTTGTTCTATTCGGTTCTTTGTTTGCAACATTCATTGCTCTTCGGACCTCCTATGCAGGTGGACCTACCGGAGCGGAATTGTTCGATCTTGGATTAGTCGCTGTAGCTACCTTGTTGCTACTCACCAGTAGTTTAACGAGTGTATTTGGGGTTATGGCTCTTCACCGCCATGATGTCGCAGGGATGCAAAAATGGTTTGGAATCACCGTTGCACTTGGAGTAGCGTTCTTAGGACTTGAAATTTACGAGTTCTTGCACTACTACCACATGGGGCATACTATGTCTAGCAGTGCGTTTGGATCCGCGTTCTATACACTCGTCGGATTCCACGGGGGTCACGTATTAGCGGGTGTTACTTGGATCGCATTGCTTCAGATTCAATTGGCTAAAAAAGGCTTAACAGTCGTAACCGCTCCTAAGTTTTACCTAGCTGCACTATACTGGCACTTTGTCGACTTAGTGTGGGTATTCATCTTCACGGTTGTATATCTAATGGGAAAGGTGGGTTAAGTTCATGGGCCAACAAGTCAATACGAATGAAACTCAACCTAAGTTTAAAAAACACGAAAGTCCTAAGAGACATCTTGTTGCCTTCGTGGTTTCCATTATCCTTACAGCCCTTGCCTTCTTGGCTGTCATCGTGGGCGGCACCAGCGGATATGTGATTCCTTTCATCATCGTGCTTGGGATCATTCAAGCTGGATTTCAGCTCTACATCTGGATGCATATGGACCAAAAGGGACATGAACTTCCTGAGCTGGGAATTTACACGGGATTGTTAGTTGCGATCATTACAATAATTGCGTTCGTCTACTGGTTGGGCGGCTATTAATTTTCGGGAGAGGGGCGAGGTTGATTGCCCCTCTCTTTTCCTATGGTGTATGCAAGAAGACTAATGGTACAATATCAGGGGTAAGATTGATCTCCAGGAACAGGAGGAATTGTGATGAATCATGGACATCACCAACATAGTGTAGACACTACTGCCAGCCTTTTTGCCCTGTGGAATCCTTGGCAGCTGTTGCTGACACTTGCTATAGCAGGCTTATATTTTTATTTTATTGGGAAGGGCAGACAGCGCTTTGATCGTGTAACCCCAGTAAAAACACACCACGTGTTTCTGTTTAGCCTTGGTTTGTTTACCTACTATATGGCCGCCGGAAGCCCGCTTAATCATTATGGACACCACTATTTGTTTAGTGCGCATATGCTTCAGCAGTCTTTGCTTTATTTCGTTGTTCCGCCGCTGCTCATTGTGGGAATGCCGAAATATATGCTAGAAGCTCTTTTCAATGTAAAAATTATTAAAAAGATGCTAGAGACCAATATGCTCATTTCAATTTTTGCGTTTAACCTCATGTTTTCCATGTACCATTTGCCTATCGTATTCAACACGGTAATGCAAAGCGAATTATTGATGTCTCTCTCGCATCTCATCCTTTTCTTGGCGGCGTTCCAAATGTGGTGGCCCATCATCAGCCCTCTACCTGAAGTTCAGCATCTTACTGAGCTTCGCAGGATGGCCTACATTATTTGTGGAGCGGTACTCTTAACCCCTGCATGTGCTTTGATTATTTTTGCAGATAGCATTGTTTATGAGACCTATGTCGGTGTGCCTGAGGTGTTCTGGTGGCTGCCTTCTATGGATGATCAGCAGTTGGGCGGCGTATTGATGAAGCTCGTTCAGGAATTGGCGTTTGGATCATCCTTAGCTTTTATCTTTTTCCGCTGGTTCCGCAAGGACAATCCTAAAGATGCCGTGGATCTATACCAGCCGGCAATGGATGCCCAGCAAGCGGTCGAAAAGTAACCTCATTATATAGGAAACGAAGGGATTGCAAAGGCCATGATTTTACCTTTTTTAAGTACGTCATTTATTGTAATTAGTGCCATTCTTGTTGCAATTGGCTGGTATTACATCGCTCAACGAAAGATTGAAACCCATAAAAAGGTGATGACCTGGGCAGGCGCTTTTGCCTTGATATTTTTCATCATCTATGCGTCTAGAACGCTGTTTATCGGAAATACAGCATTCGGTGGCCCTGAAGAAATCAAGATCTACTATACGGTCTTTTTAGTCTTTCATATCATTCTTGCGACAACAGGAGCGGTGTTTGGGCTTACCTCCTTATGGTCTGGGTTTAAGAATCGCTTGAAGCTTCATAAGAAAATCGGTCCCATTACCTCGATCATCTGGTTTTGCACGGCGATTACAGGAGTAGCGGTTTATGTCCTTCTCTACGTCTTATGGACGCCTGGTGAAGCAACAAGCTTGTTTAAAGCTATTTTAGGATGGTAAAGTAGAAGGGAAGGATGTTAATCCGGGCAGAGATGTCCGGATTTTCTTTTAAAAAAGGACTAGGAGGGGAGCATCAAATGAAGCCAAAAGTTTTTATTGCGAGACCGGTCCCTAAAGAGATCGAAGATTACATAGCCGAGCATTGTGAGGTTGAAACCTGGTCGGGTACAGAGACCATTCCTCGCAGTGAGCTACTGAAGGCGGTTCAATCCGTCGAGGGGCTGCTGATTACGGGAGGAAGAATCGATGAAGAGCTACTGGGGCATGCTCCTCATCTTAAGATCGTAAGCAACATTTCCGTGGGCTATAACAATTTTGACCTCGAGGCGATGAAGAGGAGAGGCGTGATCGGAACCCATACCCCTTATGTGTTGGACGATTCCGTAGCTGACTTGGTATTAGGCTTGATGCTTGCCTGTGCGAGAAGAATCCCTGAGCTCGATCAATATGTGAAACAAGGCCACTGGCGCAGAGGCGATGACGAGGTCTTATTTGGGCTGGATGTTCACCATGCTAAGCTTGGGATCATTGGGATGGGGAGAATCGGAGAGGCTATAGCGAAAAGAGCGAGATTTGGCTTTGATATGGAAGTCATGTACTCGAATCGTACGCGAAAGGTGCAAGCAGAAGAAGAATTGGGCGTTCGTTTTGAGCCCATGGAGGAGCTGCTGAAGCAATCCGATTTTGTCGTGCTCATGACGCCGCTTACCCCTGAAACCACGCGGTTGATCGGAAAAGAGCAATTCTCTTTAATGAAGGACTCTGCGATCTTTATTAATGTATCCAGAGGGCAGAATGTGGATGAACAAGCTTTAATCGAGTCGTTAGAATCGGGTAAAATTCGAGCAGCAGGATTGGATGTATTCGAAAATGAGCCGGTGGCTGCGGATTCTCCTTTATTGAAGATGCCCCAGGTGGTGACTTTACCCCATATAGGTTCCGCCACCGCGAGAACGCGAATGGAGATGGCCCGAGTAGCGGCTGAAAACTTAGTCAAAGGCGTGAAGGGAGAAACTCCCCCGTATATTGTCAAAGAACTATCTGAATCGTGAGGTGCTTACCATGTCGACTTATCAAATTGAGCTTTCCATGCTGCAGGTCGAAATTCTTCAGGATACGGTTGAATCGTTTGTAGATAATCACAAGCTGCTGCATATGCCAGACCAAACAGGCGAGATCGTAGGATTGCCGCTTACAGCAAGCGCTCTGCAATTCATCCATGCGGTATTGAAGGAAAAAGAAGAAACGGGCAAGGTTTCGGTTGAAGTTAAGCTGGAGTCTCGTGAGGGAGAAAGCGAAGTAAAGGTATCTTTGCTTGGAACGGATATGACATACCAGGTCGATTGGAATTCCTTTGATCCGGTATAGGCAAAAACAAAAAGACAAGGTCCATTGGGAGATGGCCTTGTCTTTTTTAGTTTACACTTGAAGATAAGTTTTTACGCGTTCTTCGTCCATCAGGTTCCCCACAAAGAAGGACCCAAAGTCGCCATAGCGTGCACTTACTTCGTCAAAACGCATTTCATAAACAAGCTTCTTATAGGTAAGAGGATTATCGGAGAAAAGGGTAACGCCCCATTCCCAATCGTCTAAACCAACGGATCCGGAGATAATCTGGGTGACTTGTCCCGCATATTTTCTCCCGATCATACCATGGCTTCTCATCATGCTTTGACGTTCTTCCATCGGAAGCATATACCAATTATCATTGCCTTCTCTGCGCTTGTTCATCGGGTAGAAGCAGATATGCTTCGTTCTAGGCAGGGTCGGCTTCAAGCGTCCTTGAATGTAGGGATCAGTCTCTGGATCAATGTCTGTAGCTACATATGTACTTAACTCAACAACAGAAACGTAGGAATAGCTAGGAATCGTAATTTGGGCAAGAAGGGTCTTGTTAAAGGCTGTTTCTAACTCATCGAGCTCTTCTAACGTAGGTCTTAGATGCATGAAAACAAAGTCGGCTTTTTGTCCAACCACAGAATAAAGGCTGTAGCTGCCTTGCTTTTGGGCTTCTACTTCATTCCAAGAAGACATGAGAGAAAGAAGCTCGTTCGTAGCTTGATCGCGCTCTTCCTGAGAAAGTTCTTTCCAGGCGGCCCAATCAATCGATCTAAAGTCATGAAGGACATACCAGCCTTCTAGGGTTTGTACGGCTTGACTCATGATTTAACAACTCCTTTTAGGGACTTCTAGCAAATAAATTTTCCATCATAGTATACCATATTCGTTTAAAGTTGCTAAATTTTTTCCCTCTTACCTTTGTCCAAAATGTGAATGCATGAACCGAGGAGGGAGAGACAAAGATATGGATATACCAAAAGTGGGAGATTGAAGATGAAAAAGTATGTTCTTGCTTTCCTGTTATTCATGCTGTTCGCATGGAACCCCAGCGTTAATGCCTACCCGGAGCGTTTTGATGTGATCATAGACGTAGGTCACGGAGGCATAGACGGAGGAACGGTATCCCCCAATAACCTCCTAGAAAAAGACTTGAACCTGCAGTTTGGAAAAAAGCTTTATCATAAGCTCATGGATCAAGGCTATAATGTGGGCATCACGCGCATTCACGACTATGCTCTTAGCGATGATAGCCGTCTAGCGATACGCAGCCGTCATCTACGGGATCTAACGCAACGAAAGCTGATTGCCGATGCCCTGAAGCCAAAATTATTCATCAGCATCCACATGAACGCCGCAGCCAAAAAAAGCCGCCGAGGACCGATCGTCATCTATCAGGCTAGCGAGAAAAGCTACGCTGTCGCTCAACTGCTGCAGCAGCATCTAAATGAAGTTTATAAGATCGAGAAATGGCCCATGAAGGGCAAGTCCTACTTCTTAATGAAACACCTGGAGATGCCCTCTGTGATCGTGGAGGTAGGCTATATGAGCAACCCGAAGGACCTGGCTATGCTAACCGATGAAGCCGTGCAAAAGCGGCTAATAGACGCCATGGCCCATTCGATTGGGGAGTATTTTCTATTGTATCCGGAGGATTGAGGTGGGGCGGTAACGGAAGCGGGAGTGGAGATAAGCGGAGATTTCCGGTTATTTTCAAGAAAAGGCCTTAGGAAGGGGCAAATAGTCGTAAATATCCGGTTAATGAATGAATGGAGGGGCTTATTAGAGCTTTTCTACGCAGATAATCGTATATCTACGATTATCTGAGCAAGATTTCTCCCATTCCGGGAATTAGGCGGAAATGTACGATAACGTAAAAAGGTGGCCATTCGGCCACCTTTTTTACAGAATAAGAAAGTATAAACTTCCTCGAGCTATCCTCCTTATTCTGCATAACAACCTCTTTTGCTTCTGCGCTGCGACGATTATCATCCTGTTCAGAAGCAATTGTTGTCCCTGATGGGGGAATACTTCCCCTTAAAGCGATCTGCTTCTTTGAATTACTCCGATAGGAGTTTTTTTTACGTTGCGATCTTGGTAATATATCGAGTGAGCAAATCAATCGCCACATCAATCGCGTCTTCATTCGGTTCAAGCTTCGCATGATGGAGCCCGAAAGGAGTGTCCACGCCAAGCCAAAACATGAATCCCGGAATCCTCTCCAGGAAGTATCCAAAGTCCTCGCCTGTCATCGCTTCCTTGCACTCAATCAGTTGAACCTTGCCATCTGCCTGAACCCAGTCCATGAATGCTCTAACGTGCCCAGGATCATTGTAAACCTGGCAATAGTTCGAGCCGTAGTCAATCTCAGCTTGGCAGGCAAAACCCGCTTCAATCCCGCCTACAAGGGCTTCAATGCGTGTTTTGATTTTCTTCATGGAGTCCATCGAGAGGGTCCGAATGGTCCCTTCCAAGCGAGCTTTTTCCGCAATAATGTTTTGCTTCGTACCGCCTTCAATCTTCCCGATGGTGACGACGCCTGAATCGAGGGGGTCGATATTGCGAGCTACGATGCTCTGCAATTGCGTCACTAGATGGCTGGCGGCAACGACCATATCATTGGCAGTATGCGGGAAAGCCGCGTGACCGCCCTTACCTACTAAGTCAATGAAGAGCTCCGACGTGTTCGCAAACAAGATACCTTCTCTCGTGGCAATCGTACCGACAGGGTGTTCTGGGGCAATATGCAAGGCCATGATCATGTCCGGCATCCAGCGAGCCAGAGCTTCGCTTTCTTCGAGCATAGGCTTAGCGCCGCCCGGGCCTTCCTCAGCAGGCTGGAAGATGAAGAGGATATCCTCTTGTACCGGGTGCTCCACAAAGTGGGTTAGGACGCCAAGCGCAATGCTCATATGAAAGTCATGGCCGCAAGCATGCATATAGCCTTCGTGGGTGGAACGGAAATCATAGCTGGTGTCCTCCGGAATCGGCAGCCCGTCCATATCGGCGCGATAGCCGATGATGCGAGAAGGGCTTGTCCCTTTAACCTTCACTAGGATTCCTGTTCGCCACGTTTCAATGTCCATTCGATCCTGAGGAAGCTCCTTAATGTAATCCATCAGAAACTGCTGGGTTTTAAATTCTTCAAACCCT
>JBEQAI010000139.1:0-8302 GCA_041640415.1 Ammoniphilus sp.
AAAGGGGCAAAAAGGAAACCGACATCCAGAAAAATAAGAAACTCTCCAAAGTTGAGCTCATGGTGGGCAGTGTCAATTCATGCAAAAGAGCAAATGACAGCGCTGAACCTAACAGAATACTGTGCAGCATTACAAATTTATCTTTTCTTCCTAATTTGAAGGTGAGAAACAGGGTTGCAAATAAGCCGATAACTAGAAAAATAGGGTCGATCATCTTCTACTCTCCTTTTTTTGCCGTGTTGATTACCTTTTTATCATACCTTTGACCCTAGGAAAAAGAAACCAACCGAGGCCAATGTTCAGGGAATGGTCAAATCTTTCCAACGATCGTAGGGCGTTCAAGAAATGTTCATTGACCAATTCCAGCAAAAGCCGATACATTAGGAATGATTATCCCTGTAAAATCAGGAGAAAAGGAGAGAAAAATGGATAAACTACTGCGCGGAAAAAAAGGGTTAGTGCTTGGAGTTGCTAATGAGCACAGTATTGCATGGCATATCGCTAAAAAATGTGGGGA
The DNA here is from genome assembly GCA_041640415.1 of Ammoniphilus sp. Lineage (GTDB taxonomy): Bacteria > Bacillota > Bacilli > Aneurinibacillales > RAOX-1 > YIM-78166. The sequence goes on from JBEQAI010000139.1 coordinate 518, forward strand.
AGAGGGGGCAGACCTGGCCTTCACTTACCAAAATGAAAAGACGCTTCGATTTGTAGAGCCTCTCTTTCAATCCATGAATGCAAGCTTTTATGAAGCGATGGATGTTACCCAAGAAACAAGTGTCCATGAGATGATGAGGAAGCTTGAGCAGCATTTTTCCGGGGAATTAGACTTTATTGTACATTCTGTGGCTGGCGGGCCGAAAAGAGGAGAACTGGAAGGACGGTTTATTGACACGTCTAAAGAAGGTTTTGTGGATTCGATGATGATCTCAGTCTTTTCTTTAAACATGGTCGTCAAAGAGGCATTACCTATGATGAAAAATCGAAATGGCTCGATCATGACTATTTCTTACATGGGTGGGGAAAGGGTCGTGACCAATTACAATATGATGGGTGTAGCCAAAGCGGCCTTAGAGAGCAATGTTCGCTATCTGGCGGCCGACTTAGGTGCTGAAGGCATACGCGTGAACTGCCTATCCCCAGGGACGATCAAAACGAGAGCCGCCAGCGGCATCGGCTCGTTTGATCAGCTAGTAGATTATACGGCTACCCATTCTCCTTTGCGCAGAAATGCTACGGTAGATGAAGTAGCCAAAGCTTCTTTATTGCTTCTAAGTGACTGGGGATCAGGGATTACGGGTGAGACCATTTACGTGGACGCAGGCTATCATATAACGGGCGTAGATTTACCGAAGGAGCCTATTGGCGAATAACCCTAAGCGGGTTACTCGCCGATATTATTTTCGTACCATTCTTGCAGTTCATCAAGAGATAGAAAGCTGAAGATTTCCTCGCCATTTTGCCCGTTGTCTAGCCCTTCCGCGTGTTCTCGAAGGGTCACTTGAGCCTCTTCCCCTGAAGCGAGAATCACGTAGGGGTGATGGGGATGAATAAACCTCCAATCCTGATCCTTATCAAGCCAATGTTTGCTTATAAGAAATTCACGCACTTGTCTTGAATCCATCGTGACCAACTCCATTCCTGATCTTGTTTATATGCTTGCCTATCCTGTGAAAAAAATGACTTGACCCAAGTCAAAAGAGATGTTATATTTATAAACATCTCTTCATTGCGCTCGTAGCTCAGCTGGATAGAGCGGTGGTTTCCGGTACCACGTCTGCCGGGGGTTCGAATCCCTCCGAGCGCGCCATTTAAGTTACCTAACATTGATTACACTGGCGGTGTAGCTCAGCTGGCTAGAGCGTACGGTTCATACCCGTAAGGTCGGGGGTTCGATCCCCTCCGCCGCTACCATAGTACATACCAATTCAAGCCCTCTCGGCAATAAGAGAGGGCTTTTTATTTGCGGATAAATGTGTCTTTTCTCTATTCCCTGTGAGAAATACGAGCATATGCTATATCATTACTAGAGTAATAGGGAGTGGTCAATGGTGGATGCTCGCACGTTAATAGCGTTTATTAATAATATTCAGAGCCTTGGCGCAAAGATGGATGATAAAAAGTTAAAAAAGCTCATTAAGAAGACGGCCAAGGGAGTAGGGAAGAAACTAACGGACGATGAATTGGAACGTGCTGTTCATGAGACAAAGAAAGTGCTTAAGGGAGGATCACCCATGAAGATCATTTCCAAGATGATGGAATATGGGGTGACTGAGAAGCACCTAAGAGACATTAAAAAGAAGTTCGAAAGAGAAAGTGATTAAGTGCAGGAAATAGGCATCTGTGGAATTTAAGACTCTTTGGGCGTCCGCTTATACAACTAAAAGATCAAAACCATAGAGTATATTAGATTATAAACAAAGGAGGAATCATGATGAGTGCAGTAGTTGGTGGATTCGGAACAGGAATCGGGTTCATTTTGGTGTTGTTCATTCTGTTGGTGATTGTTGCGCAACCTGGGTTCATCTACTAAGTGAATAAAAGGTCCCGCTGCCGCGGGACCTTTTTATTTATGCTTGATTCGTGACATCAGCCCATACATAGAAGTAGGCGAATGCATAGGATGAAAAAGAGAGTTTGAAGGGGGAGATCCGTGTGAGCGCAAGTGCAAAAGGGGCAAAATACGCCACCACGATAGAAGGATTAGGTTTGATCTTGGTGTTATTTATTTTATTTGTAGTCCTAATGAAGGGAGGAAGAATTCGCTACTGGTAAAACGCATAAATTCATCCCATCTTGGTTATGATAAGGAACATGGATGGCCCGTAGCCAAGCGGTAAGGCAACGGACTTTGACTCCGTCATGCCCTGGTTCGAATCCAGGCGGGCCAGCCATCATCCCCGCGAGTTTGCTCCTATCGATCACTTCTTCTTCTTTTTGTTAATTAAATCCTTAGCCAACAGATCAGCTAAATTATTGTACGGATTTTCTCGATGCCCCTTTACTTTAATGAAATGGATGTCTATATGTTTTTGCATCTCTTGTATGTTGCGCTGGTATTCACGATAGATCGGTGTATGAATATGGACTTGTCCATAGGCAGCCAAGCCTAGAGTAGATAAGTCATGAAAGATTATAATTTTTTTATACTGGTGTTCGATACCATACATAATGGAAGCTTGCACAGCATGGATCTCAGCCTGTAAGGACATGCATTTTTGAGGGTAGATTTTTTTTATCCCAGAAAGTTGATCTAGGACTTGATTGTTTTCAACGATTACAACACCGTATGCCGCATAATCCCTGTAAGCAGACCCATCAGTATAAGCAACGAGCGTATCGATCTCTTTAGAGTATTCTTCCGTGTGTGCCAATTCCTCGGTGAGGGAGAGCTCTTGGGAGGACACTTTATCTTTAAAGAACTTCTTGTTTTTCTCCCGAATGAGCCAGTCATAGTCAATATTACAAACCGAGTCCCTTAGATAGCGTTCTGCATCCTCTAGCGTAACAAACCGAACCCACTCGCCTCTAGAAAAATCTCTGATCTGTTCCATTGCCTGTTTCTGTTTTCGGTAAATGCCCGGTTCTCTGCCGACCTTCACTGCGTAAAATAATTTGCCCATCGTTAACCTCACAAACGAGTGTGTATTGCCCTTCATATTATACCATTCTTATGATCTATCTTAATCCTAAAGTTTTTTCCTTGGGATAGAGTGGTGTATACTTGACAAAAGTAAGTAAATAACTTAAAGTTATACTTAATTAAAATATCTATACTTTATGGAGGAATTCTCTTTGATTAAAATATATCCAGAAGAATCTAGACACACAAATGACCACGGGTGGCTTCAAAGTAATTTCAGTTTCTCTTTTGCAGATTACTATGATCCAAATAATTTGAACTTTGGCCCGCTCCGGGTGTTCAATGATGATATTGTACAACCTTCCATGGGATTTGGAACACATCCTCATCGGGATATGGAGATTGTTTCGATTGTATTAGAAGGACAGCTTCAGCATGGGGATAGTACCGGAAACACCGAAGTGATTTTACCTGGTCAGGTTCAGCGAATGACGGCAGGAACTGGGATTCTTCATTCTGAAAAAAATCCATCTCCTACTGAACCTGTGAATTTCCTGCAGCTTTGGTTTTTGCCTGAAAGAAACGGCCTGGAACCCTCTTATGAAACGACAAGTTATGACGTGGCCGCTATGAAAAATTCGTTGGTACCCGTAGTATCTCATACGAAAACATCTGAGTGTGTGGCTAAGATCCATCAGGATCTCACCTTGTATTTAAGTGAGCTCGAGCAGGGGAACCGTCTAGCGTTCTCTCAGGAAGCTGGACGAAGAATCTATCTGTTCGTTATTGAAGGAACGTTAAGTGTAGGGGATAAGAGCTTAGGGAAGCGGGATGCAGCACGAATTACTGATTTACACGAGCTTGAGCTGGCGACCGAATCCGGAGCTAAGTTTATGCTGATTGATTTACCATAAGATAAAAAGGAAGAGCTGTCCGTTGAGAGGCAGCTTTTTAAAGTAGATGGAAAAAGTCCACTTACTGTGCCTGAAGGCTATGACAAAAGGACAAATAGATGGAAAAAATCTATTTAATCATCTAAATATATAAAAAAATAGGCTGATAAAACGGATTAGGTGGTAAAAGCCAATTATACTAAATTACTTCCTATTGTTAACACGATATAGATGGACTTTCTCCACTTACTGGAATAGCTCCCCTCGACCACCTGGCGCTTGACTCCTTTTTACCTTCTGGTTAATACTAGGAAAGACAACGATAAAAAAGGAGACAAGCATGATCGGATTAATCGGTGCAGTAGCGCTAGGGGCAGGAGTCTTGCATGTAGTGAGAAAGTATGTCCTGCGGGTCAAGGATCCAACGTTAGAAGAAGTGTGGGGAGAGCTTGACCAGCAAGATTGGTATCAGGAATTAGTTCAAGATGAACGGTTGGCTCGTGCCATTGTTTTTCAGAAAGACCAGGGCTTACTCGCGGACTGGTACTATGTAAAGAAGATCATCAAGGATAAGGGAGCTAGGGATGGTTTTATCGAGTATGTAAAGAAACACTCTTAAAACAATCCGCTTCATGATCATTGACCATGCCTGCGGCTTGCATAAAGGCATAGCAGGTCGTAGCACCTACAAATTTGAATCCTTTTTTCTTTAAGGCTTTGCTCATGGCTGCTGCCGGTTCTTCCTTTCCAGCGAAGGACCAAAGAAATTCCGCAAAGTCCTCACCCTCATCTTGCATTTGGAGATAAGCTTTCGCATTGGCTATGAAGGCTTCAATTTTCCCTCGATGCCTAATGATGCCGTCATATTCAAGAAGCTCCGTAATTATTGTTTCATCAAAATCAGCCATCTGCAAAGGATCGAAGCCGCGAAAGGCAAGACGGTAGTTTTCTCGTTTTTTCAGCACGGTTATCCAAGACAGTCCCGCTTGAGCTCCCTCCAAACAAAGCATCTCAAAAAGCTTCTGGCTATCATGAACCGGAATTCCCCATTCTTGGTCATGATATTGCTGGTAGAGTGGATCCGAGGTGACCCAGCTGCATCGTTTTGGTTCCATGATATTATCCTCCTTCTGGTATCTCTCTATTTTAAAGGAAAAAATTAGAGGCTGTCTCCCTTTTTTGAGGAGACAGCCTGTTTTTATTTTAGCATTTAATTGTAGCGCCTTTTCTAGAATACCAGTACCAGCAAACCACAAGGCTGGACACGTAATACGCAATAAAGAGATAAAGGGCAAGGTTTGCGGAACCTGTTGTCTCAATAGACCACCCAAAGATTTTAGGGATAAAGAAGGCTCCATAGGCACCAAAAGCTGCGGTAAAGCCTAATACAGGACCGGCTTGCTTTCCATCGAAGATGTAGGGCACCATACGGAAGGTTGAGCCATTTGCGATACCCGTTCCGGCAAACAAGATAAGGAACATGATGAGGAAGCCGGTGAAGTTATTCATGTTTAAGAAATAAACCACGCCGCCGGTAGCCAAGATCATGGCGATAATCGTCCAATGTGTAACCATGGCTCCGCTGTTCACTTTATCCGAGATCCACCCGCCGAGCGGGCGCAGCGTTGCTCCGACAAACGGTCCAAGGAAAGCGAGCTGAACAGCGTTAATCTCTGGGAACTCCGAACGAATCAAAAGCGGGAAAGCAGCGGAATATCCGATAAAAGAACCAAAGCACATGACATATAGCCAAGTCATGATCCACATGTGCTTATGCTTGAGAACGACAATCTGCTCTTTAAAGCTTTGTTTCGTATTAGGCAAATTATCCATTTCAAAAACAGCCAGCAAGATGGCTGCCGCGATAGGAACCACCCAAATAAATGCGGCGTTTTGAATGAAAACCTCGGACCCATTGGGCAGGACCTGAGGGGTCATTCCGATAAATCCAATTCCAATGGCGATAGGGGTCACGAACTGAACCACACTCACGCCTAGGTTTCCAATCCCAACGTTAATGCCATTGGCGGTTCCTTTGGCGTGTTTAGGGAAGAAAGCGTTGATATTAGCTGTAGAGGAAGAGAGATTTCCCCCGCCCAGTCCACACAGGGCTGCGAGAATAACAAGCACATAATAAGGAGTCTCCGGGTTTTGAACAGCGAATCCAATCCCAATCGTAGGGATCAAAAGGACCGTAGTACTTATGACCGTCCAATTCTTTCCCCCGATTAATCCAGGCATGAACGTATAAAACAAGCGAAGCGTGGCCCCAGTCAAACCAGGTAACGCTGCTAGGGTAAATAACTCGTTTTTAGAAAGATTAAAGCCAACATCATTTAAGCGAACGGCGACAACCGACCAGATCTGCCAGACGATAAAGGCCAATATAAGTGCAAATACAGAGATTAATAGATTTTTTCTAGCGATTTTTTTTCCTGTGGCTTCCCAAAACTGAGGAACCTCTGGGGTCCATTCAGCGATCTTGCTCATGGTACTTCCTCCTAATTTTTCTATATCATCGATGTAAATTCATTTTAGCAAGAGGAGGATTTGGTGTAAGTGTAAAAAGTCACAAGAGGGCATAGAATTGGGGACACGTCTTCTCGATTCTATGAATATAGTATTTAGTAACGAGGTGAGATTAATATGAGTAGGAGAATAAAGGCAAAGAAGGTGAGATACCATTATCCCTACAGGAACTTTAATGACTTCCGACCGGGTGATATACTTGTAGCAAGTGACAATTATTCGGCTCTTCCGCCTGGACTAATGGGACATGCGGCTATTGTAATCAATGAAACCACTATTATCGAATCCGTCATGTTTAAGCCCTATATCCGAACGTATCCCATTGTATCTTTTTTGAGAGAACATCCGCTTCATGCTCACTTTCGCCCGAAAAGCGAAAAGGTTGGGATGAAGGCGAAGGAAATGGCGGAGCGTTATTTGCAGACTTATAATCGTAATGTCCAAACGGGAAAGCACAAGCCCTCTTTTTCCTTTGCTCCCAACATTCCTCTTGATGATCCCTGGAAGTCCGTATACTGCTCAAAGCTTGTATGGCTTTGCTATAGATATGGCCCGAAGATTAAAATGAAAAATGATCATTTCCTATTCACTCCGCAAGACCTGGACCAGGTATTATCCAAGGATAGTCGATTCGAGCTTCTGTATAAGCATCCTAGCTTTATTTTCTATATAGATAGCTAACCCAAGAAATAGCGGCGTCTTGTGAAGACGCCCGCTTTTTGTCAATCTGCTGGTGCTGCTTCCACTGCAATTTCGTAAGCGCTTAGGATGGCATCCTTTTCTTCTTCATCCGTAATCCCTACAAGATAACGATCTTCATCGTCGCCTTCTACGCGCATGAGAATCGTTTCCTCTTCTGAAGATAATAGCGCATAGGATTGATCTTCCATATCGAAAAGAGCTTCAACAGCATATTGTTTTTCATGTCCCTCTTGGTCTTCGATGGTAATGTAGTCACGGAAGTCTTCATCAGACATTCGTTTTCACCTCTTTCTCCTTTTCTTCCAATAATGTGTCCTGGATAAACAGAAGGCATTCGAGTCTTTTTGTATTCTTAATAATGAACAATCTGTTCTTTATATGTTATAATATGGTTAGGAAATAGGAGGTGAAGGATGCACGCTCAAATTCAGAAAATGATTGAAGCCAAGCAAAAGGTCCCTAGTCACATCTACCGTAATGCTTGGAGGGAGACTTTCCCTTCCTCTCTGCACTATCAGAATGTGGTGTTCCTCTGTATCGGAACGAATCGATGCACAGGCGACGCTTATGCTCCATTGGTTGGCACCTATCTTAAAGATAGGGGGTACAGGAATGTGTTTGGAACCATCGATCAGCCAGTGCATCACCTTAATTTGCAGGAAACAATAGATCAAATTCCCCCCGATAAAACGATTATCGCCCTCGACGCTGCTTTAGGCCGAATCCATCACGTGGG
>JBEQAI010000140.1:0-8257 GCA_041640415.1 Ammoniphilus sp.
CAATTTCTCCGCCAACTTCTATGCATAAAGCACCCTCAGGAAATAAGGTGACATGATTGTTCAATTGTTCTTCGTTCCACCAGAGCTCGGATGGGAAAGGCGGCGGAAAGCATTCTTTCTGAACATCGATTAATTGATCGAAGTCTTCCTTGCGATAATTTCGTACCTCGGCAGGAACAGGGCGTTCTTGGTCAAACACATAAAGTCGTTTAGAATACAAGTACACCCCTCCTACCAATCCGGATAAAGATCAATGCGGCGATCACGCCATGTAGTGACCGAACCTCGTTCCCTTACTTCGTAAAGTAACTCCAAATCTAAGTCAGCCGTCACGATCATATCATTGTTTAATTCACCTTCAACCATTATGCCTTGAGGGGGGAAAGGAATATCATTCGGCGTAATGACAGCAGCCTGGCCAAAATTGGCGCGCATAAAATCCACCGTGGGAAGAGAGCCTACCGTACCTGTCGTGACTACGTAAACCTGGTTTTCGATCGTCCTTGCGTGGCAAGAATACCTAACGCGATGGAAGCCATGGCGATCATCTGTACAAGATGGGCAAAAGATCACGTCCGCTCCTTTCGCCTTTACCATGCGGACAATTTCAGGGAATTCAATGTCGTAGCAGGTTAGCATGGCAATAGTCCCTTTTTCTGTTTCAAAGACCTCAATGCCTTCCCCAGGAGACATTTTCCATTCTTTAACTTCTGTTGGGGTAATATGCAGCTTGGCCTGTTCTGCAATTCGGCCATCTGGGTAAAACAAATGAGCTACATTATACAATCGGTCTCCCTTACGGATAACATGGGTTCCCCCGATGATGTACATCTTCGTTTGTTTGGCAAAGTTTGTAAACAACTCTCGGTAACGGTCTGTAAAATCTGGTAAATCATTTATTGTGAGGGCGTTTCCGTTCCGATCTCCGATAGACATTAATTGGGTTGTGAAAAACTCCGGAAACAAGACAAACTCCGCCCCGAACTCTTCTGCTGTTTTAATATAATGCTCGGATTGTTTGGCAAAATCCTCAAAGGATTGAATAGTATGGAGATGATATTGTACAGCAGAAACTCTTAGCTTCATGTTTATCCTCCTCAAGAATCTATTGTCCTACTCTAGGCTAGATCGGGATCCCCCATATTATAACCCAATCTGGAAAATGTCGGATCCAAATACTGTAATATTATAATATACAGTTTGGAATGTCAATAAAAAAAGCATTCAATTCCTCCTGAATCAAGGATTGAATGCCTTCACTTTTTTAAATAGCTTCATGATTATTAACCCGATGGATATGGATCTGCTTTACTAGCCATTGAAGAGTATGCCGATATAAAGAGGTGGAAGCTTGAATGGAAGAAAAAGTATGGTCTGCTTCGGGAATCAATGCTTTCACACAGCTCTTACTTCTTCCTCTATTAAACGAATACTGATAGGTCGAGCAATAGTCTGCCGGTATCACTTCATCGTTCATACCATGCGCTAGAAATACGTCCCCTGAGAATCGCTTCGATTCTTCTATAGGTATATAGCCTTGCAAGGAGTCCAAAAAACGATGAGTTAAAGCGTATCCTTCATGGTCGATGGAATGAGTGGTTGCACTATTGAGATATTGCCCTTCTCCTATAATTTGCACAATATCGTGGAAGGGGTGACCGACAGCAGACCACATGGCCAGCTTTTTAATCCTCTTATCCCTACTTGCTGTAAGTGCAGCTACCGCTCCTCCCAGACTATGCCCAAGAAGGATGATCTGGTTTTCATCAATTTCGTCTAATTTAGCTGAGTAATCGATAACATCTAGGGTTTGCTGAATAAAGCGCTCAAAGGGATACGAACCATAATCCCCTTCACTTTCCCCACAGCCTTCGTAATCAAAACGCAACACGGCCATTCCATGCTGGGCAAATTCTCGAGCCGCCTTGACAAACAAGCGATTCACTCCCATTCGGCTACCTACAAAACCATGGCAAACGATAACTAACGGAACCTTAGCCCCCTGATTTTGTGGAAGATGAAGCGATGCCGCTAACCTTACATTTTCACTAACAATCCTTACTGTTTGCTCCACGTCCAATCCTCCTATTCGATACGCTCTTTATTGTTGCCTTCATTATATAACATATTATTCCGACCTGTAAAGTATGAATTACATTATACACAAAAAAGCCTTCATGATTTTGAAGGCTCAAAGAACTATTTAGACAACTCTTTAATTTTAACTACCCAATCTTTAAAGCTCGTGTACTCATTAGGGTCAAACTGGAAATGCTTTTTAATCAGCTCCACAGATTTCCGCTCAGCATTATGCAACACACCATCGGAAAAGATCAATCGAAGCAATTCTGTCAGTGCTATATGTTTGGATCTCTCACTGGAAAAGTAAGGGAGTATATCATCAAGGGATAAATATTGCACTTTATAATCCTCTATATTCATTTCCGTAGCATACTCTAATAGAAGTACTTCCTTCGCAGGAGTTAAATGACCATCCAAATTGGCTACCTTGTGCGCTAATTCGAGGAAAGCAACTCTCTCCTTCGGCTCAAGCTCGGATAAAAACATGGAAATCGACCTACTCTCTATTTATTAAGTTGTCTTCTTTGATTTCGATTTACTATGTTATACGCATGAGTGACGGATGAGTTTCAAGAAATGCGTAAAAGAACGGCTAAAAACAAGCGCTTTTGGCCACTTATCGATCGTTTTTTGACACAAAATCTTCACAATGTAAACACTGTTTTCATAGTAAAATAAGAGTATCAGCTCATCCCCTGAGGATGCAGTTGAGTAGTATCTCTATTGTTTGGAATTTATGTCTCCATACCCCTTTAACCCTCTGCTTCACCGGCAGAGGGCATTTTTTTGTCTTCCTTAAATCCCATCTGGCTGTTCTCTTGAATGAGCCGTTGGATGTACCATCATCCAGGTTCCAACCTGATCTTTGTCAAAAATTTCGTTTTGTGTAAAGCCGCAATGGGAAAAGAACGATTGAGCTCTTCGATCAATCGGATCCGTTAAAACATAGTCCGTGTTCGCTTGGGTCAATACATAATTCACGAGCTCCTTACCCGTTCCCTGATCACGGTATTCCGGATGTACGAAGATCGTCCCAATCAACATTTCCCGTACCTGATCTTGGGTGTTGGTGCAAAACATCTCTTCACTGCACTCAACCATTCCCACCAATTGCCCATTCACGAATGCTCCATACAGAGCTTCCCCATTCCGTATGGAATCCTCCATTGCTAATAGGATACCTTCTTCATTGGCCCCAATCCCTACACTACTGCCGGATAAAACATCTCGAAAATCCAAAAACTCCTTCAGTGTAACAGGCCTTATCTTATCACTATGTATGATCGTTCCCATTCCAAGTCTCCTATTCGAGTATAACCAACAGATTCTCGATATCATATTTGAACTCAAAGAAGTACGGCCTATTCTCCTCATCAAAAACCATTAACAAGGGGAGATCTTCATCGGGCAAAATAAGCTTCACCTCATCAACAAGACCATTTAACCATTGATTACTGACCATAATGGGAGGTTCAAGAGGAATTTTATAAATATGTCCGTCCTTAGGAATGGGATTAAAGCGTTTTGTAATACCATGAATACTGTGCAAGCACTGCTTTACTTCAGCTTGAACCCATTTGGAATTAGGTGCTTGCCTAATTACGCGCTCTTGCTTCAGATCAAACACTTCTATATCCGAATCCGCTGCTAGAGCGTTGGATTGCAGAATAAAGGCTAGACAGATCAAAATAGGAATTACCCAACGGTTAGCATGCATATGTTTCACCTCCAACATTGTTCGTTCATACTATTCCCTTTGGAGGTTATTCTACTCGAGTTGCAAGAGTAATGGTGACCTTAAACAGGTCGCCGTCCACTTCCATTTCCATACTTCCATTATGCAAATCTATAATGGACTTGGCAATGGCTAATCCTAGTCCAGAGCCTTCCGTATTTCTCGAGGAATCACCTCGCTTAAATCGCTCGAACAGTTCCTCTACATTTTCGCCTAATTCATACTTGGCTACATTTTTAAAAGTAATCACCACTTCCTGCGGGATAGCCTTCATCGTAATATAAACTCGAGTATTTTCTAGTGAATACTTTAGGAAATTGCCAATGAGGTTTTCAAACACACGCCATATTTTTTGTCCATCTACAAGGGCATATACCGGTTGTTCGGGAAGCGTGACTCGAAGCTGCAAAGTAGACTCGTTGATTTTTTCGTTGTATTCTGCCAGTGCCTGCTGAAGAAGCTGTACCAAATCTACGCGATTCTTTACCAATTCAATGTTTCCGCTGGCCATTTTCGTCGCTTCAAATAAGTCATCTATTAAGACCTTCAGTCGTTTCGACTTACGATCAAGAATATCAATATAGGCTTGACGGTCTTCAGCCGAAAGATCGTCCCGTTTCAATAATTCTGTGTAAGAAATAATAGAAGTCAAAGGTGTGCGCAAATCGTGACTAACGTTCGTAATCAGCTCTGTTTTTAGTCTTTCGCTTTTGGCCTGCTCTTTTATTGAAGTCCTCACCCCATGCTTTAGCATGTTCATATTCTTGGCCAGCTTCGCGAAAGCGGATTTTCCGGTTACCGGTAATTCAATCTCTAGATTTCCTCGAACCCATTCTTCAGAACTTAAGAGGATGCGATTGAAATATCCTGCTCTCTTCATGATTACAACTAAGGCCGGAATGCCCAATAGAAGAGCATATGGCACATAAAGAATGACGTATCGTGGTTTTATCATCACAAGGATAAAGCCAGCCCCCAGTGAAAAAACAAAGAATAAAAGTATAAGAAGTTGAGTGCCAATGTGCCGCTGAAGGAATACATCTTTTATACCCAAATAAGTCCTTAGCAGAATAGTCTTTTGCCACTCTCCTTTTACCTTAGATTGTTCTCGGATCCTAGCCCATAACCAGCTTCCTTTCGTTAGGGTTAAAGCTACTAAAAAAGTCGTAACAGCCAAACGCAGTATCCAATCCCCAAAGTGACTATAGGAAAAGTTATATAGAAAATCATTTGCACTAACACCTAAAAAAAGGAGCATCATGAGGCCTATTAGACCAAAAGCCATGATACCGGCATCTAAAGGAACCCGATTGTACAGAGTCTGCCATCGGCCAAAGCTTTCAAAAATCGGAACTTTTTTTGAAATAATTACACTAAGGAGTAAAGATGCCAGACCACTCGCAAGTGTCCAGTAAAATACTTTTTGCCTCTGTTGAAATTCCTCATAAGCAGGAAGGATAGAAAGGGCTTGCTGGGATGACTTTGATACCCCAATTTTTCCTTCATACATGTTCATGTTGCTTGGAAGGTTTAGCTCACTGAGTAGCTTGCCATAGGCTCCCCCAATGGTAAGGTAATGATGGGTAGCAGAGGGGTAAATTCGCTCAAATGCCATTGCCTCGTTTGCGATTTCAATATTCGTTAACTCTTTTCCTGTCTTTATATTTTTAAAATGGTAAAGAAAGACGTCCTTATACTTCATGTAGTCGCTACGATGCTGTTCTCTTTCTTTATAAAAATCTTCAATTATTTTCTCTTTTTCGTTTACAATTTTTACTCTAATGTGTTCATCGCTCTTAAAGTTATTCGAAATATCCTCAAGTTTCCTTTCTCGCTCCGCCGTAAGGGCTTGGACCACATTATGCTGCTCTGCTGTGGCGGCTTCCCGGATTTTATTTTCATACTGTCCATTAATATTCTCAAGCTGATGACTTAAATCTCCGTAACGGTAGCGATGCTCGTTAATTTCTTCATTAGATACCGTAATCCATTGTTTTGTTTCTTGCTCTGTAAAGTCATGGAGTTCAAGCATAGCTAAGTTGTCCAAGAATTGATTCAGCTGGTGTTCAAAAGGATAGGAGCTATAATAATCTCGCTTGTCCGGGCTAAAATTTAAAGCAACTGCGATACCAATTAATCCCCATGTTACAAGAATAAACCAAAGTGTTGTCAGCCCTCTATTACTTTTCCATTTTGTAGCCAATTCCCCAAACCACCTTTAGATATTTTGGATTTTTCGGATCGATTTCAATTTTTTCTCTTATTTTTCGAATGTGGACGGCTACCGTATTTTCGGCATTATAACCTGGCTCCTGCCATACCCGCTCATAGATTTCATGGATAGAAAACACACGTCCAGGATTTTTCATTAATAACTCTACAATCTTAAATTCTATGGGGGTAAGCTTTACCGGCTCCCCCTGTACGGAGAATTCTTTTGCTGTTTCATTTAGAGTTAACCCATGTAACTCAATCACCTTCTCCGATCCCCCATACGTGCCAAGCGAAACATACCTTCTTAGCAAGGACTTTACACGAGCGATTAATTCCAATGGATTAAAAGGTTTTGTTACATAGTCGTCAGCTCCAACCTGAAGCCCTAGAATCTTGTCCGTATCCTCGCTTTTTGCACTTAACATCAGAATGGGAATATTCTTGTCTTCTCTTATTTTGAATGTAGTAGCTATCCCATCAAATCTGGGCATCATCACGTCAAGAACAATAAGATGAACCTCATGCTGATGTAGCTTTTCAAGAGCCTCTAAGCCATCCTTTGCTTTCATGACCGTGATCCCTTCGTTTTTCAGATAAATTTCAATCGCATCCCGAATTTCTTCTTCATCATCTACCACAAGTACACAATACTGATTCAATTTTATTTCCTCCTTTGAATTTCATTGTATTAGACGTTTCTTAAGAACTAGCTAGTACAAAACTTAAGAATTTCTTAAATTTAACATCAGCACAAAGAAAAAAGACCTATATAAAGGTCTTTTGTTCATGAGATCAGTTTAGTTCGGGAATGGTGTAGGTGTAGACTTAACACCGTTAGCTCCATATTTAGTATCTACTAACTGACGTATGGTTTTAAGATCTGTTCCCTTTTCGTATTCTTGTTTCGCCTCACGGGCGATATCTACACAAATTCCTCAGCCAAAACCCATGGTATCTAGGATAGCTGTATTTCCTTCAACCTTCTGGACGAAGCAATGTGTATTGTTAATGTGTCCATCTTCTTCGAAGCAGCCGCAATAGCAAGGCATATAATCAAGAACCTCGGGATGTTCTACAGCGAATTGATAAGCTTCTAATACCTTTTCCTTAGGGGAATAGGCAGTTATTACGGACCAGTCATTACTTCCTATTTCATATGTTAAAACAGGAGCGGTAGCTTGTTCATGGCTGTGTTGCTCTTTGGAGCTACTGCATCCTGTGACGAACAGCAAACATGCAATTAAAGTAAGTGAAAGCTTTTTCATCGTGGATTCCCTCCTTTGCTCCCTTCAACATCATACCACTTGGGGCTGATGCTTGTCTTTATGCATTTTATCACAGAAGTACGAGCTACACCCTAAAAAAGAAGATCATTTAACAAAGTTGTCATCTTCCTAGTGAAAAATAAAGAGACAGGCCTCCTGTGTCGGGGCTGTCTCTTACCCTTCGGTTAGGCGTGCAAAAACGCTGGGTGTTTAAAATACCTTTTACCGCCTAACTGAGCCAAAGCAATATGCAGTATCTTTTTTTCCATACTTAACAGCCGATGGATATTCCCATCAATCCTGCAGATCTTACTACGAGTAGCTTGCAAGCTTTCCTTTAGCCTAAACAAGCGATTTGCGATTTCCGTAGACTGGTCCTTCTTGTGGATCCCACCTTGGACAAAGTCGTAAATTTCCTCCGAACGAAGTGCTTGGATATAGCCTATAAATTCATCTAAATAGATTTGATCTTGGTAAAAATCATCAAGCTTTTCTACTATAAATTCGTAATGGTCTGTATTGGCAATATATTGAGCATTTCCTTTTACCCAAAGAATTCCCATATCCATCGTCAATATGTCCTTAATCATTTTAAGCTCAGTAGTAAACAACGCCATATCAGAATTATAATGAGTTAGATACGCTTGACGTTTCCGATACATGAATTGACCCACTTCTAACAGCTTTTGCAGTTCCTTTAGTTTCATCCCTCAAGCTCCTTTCAGCTTAGCTTCAGCCGTATCTTTAATTTAATTCTACATTATGAACTTGAAACCGGGATTACCACTAGATTCATATAAGAATAATCTACAAATAAGTTCCCTCACAATCGAATTAACAGGAATTAATACGATTAAAAAACCAATAAATCAAAAAAGACCACCATTATGGTGATCTCTCTACATTAGATACAGCGTTTCACAATATTTCGAGCGATCCAAACTCCCGCCGCTCCTGCTTG
>JBEQAI010000141.1:0-8237 GCA_041640415.1 Ammoniphilus sp.
GCAAATATTGAATGCATGGTAAAACAAAAGAAGCAGGCATTCGCTCTGCTTCTTTTTTAGATAGGAACATGGGAGTCAGATTTATAATTTGTTACGTATTGCTTCTCTACTTGTTCCATCTTCGCCTTTTCAATAAAACGAATGGAGATGAAGGTAATAAGCCCATGAAGGATAATGTAGATGCAGATGGTCCCAAAAACATCCAACGGCAGGCCTTCACGGAAATTTGTATTGATGATCATAAGGATTGAAGTTGCCAGCGCAATAATCGTGATGCCTACTATTTTTTTGGTCTCGCTCCACACCTGGAAATGGGATACTAATAGGAAAAGTAAAATAACAATTGAACTATAGACAATTAGGACATTCCATATCCCTTCTCCCCCAAGGTAAAACCGAAACAAGTATAAGATCAAGGTACTAATCGCCCCCGAAAAATAACCGCCATAAAGAATTGCGATGAAAAGCGGGATGGTTCGGAGATCTAAGATATAGCCCGGCAGGATATGAAATGGAAATAACATGCACAGAACTATCGAAATAGAGCAGATGATACCCAGCCTAAGTTTTGTGCTTTGAAGTGTAAAATCTTTAGAACAGAAGTAGATAAACATTAATGGTAATAGGGCAAATGAGATATTAATAATTAAGTTTGCCGTGCCGGTCATGATCAACCTCCCTTTTCCCAGAGCTCTATAAACTTATCTTAAACGATTGTTCTCCCTTTTGGGTTGAAGGTTTTGTGAACAATGCAAATGACTGCGAGCTTGGGAGGAATTGATCGCTTAGGCATTCGCTTTAACTCTCCATCTTTTCCAGCATATCCAGATAGATGACTTGAAGAAACTTTTTGATATTCACTTTACCTTTTGCCGAGCGGTCCCCATCTTTTTCAATCCTGATCATCTCTAGTCGAACCTCATGAAAGTCAAAGTATCGAGTCGCATAATGCTCAAACTTAGGGTGCGTGTAATCGGTTAGGCCTAGTGAGGCTAAATGGGACAAGGAAGTTAGAACAAGTCGACGCAAGCGCTGTTCTATCGCTTTGCCTTCTCGTGCAACCTCTGTTGGGTCGGATTTTGTTCGCATGGCCATCATGTCATAGAGATCTTTAAGCGGAGGCAAGGAGTTTCCTTGCCTTTTGGCTAACACCTCCATCATGGCAATAATATCCTCACTGCCGCTTTCTCCAACAACGCCTAAGTCACTTAAGATGGATACAACGACGTCACGAACGGTCACATGCTTGGGTTTTGATGTAGAAGGTGGCGAAAAAGAATCCAGACTACTTAGTGATTGTCTAATCATCCAAAGCGATCGCTGAAGATGCATATGCTCCTTTACCCTTTGAAGCACATTGGTCACTTCAATGCGGTTAATAGGCTTATGAATAAAAAACTCCACACCCATTTGATATGCTTCTCCAACCATATCTTTATTTACAACTTGAGAAAGCATTACAAATTTCCCGGGATATCCCCTTTCTTTAAGTGCCTTGATTGTGCCGATTCCATCTAAGTCGGGCATTAACAAATCAATCAAGACGACTTCGGGTTGTTCTATCTCCACCCTAGAAATTGCTTCCCACCCGTTTTCAGCCGTGCCTACCACCATGCCGCCCTCGTTCCCCTCGATGATCTGCGTAAGCATTCGGCGGCAAACGGGATCATCATCTACAATCAGAACTTTAAAGCTCATTTCTAGTCCCCTCCTTCCTTTAACTTTTGAGTGGGTATTGTAATGGTAAATTTTGTGCTTCCTGCTTTGGAAGCTATACTGATTTCTCCATGGAAGGATTGAACAATATCTCGAACGTGGGACAGTCCAATACCAGTAGCTGCCACGCCTTTGTCATTAAATTTAGTGGTAAATCCTGCTTCAAATACTAAGTCCAGATCCTCCGGGTTGATCCCTACGCCATTATCCTCTACTGAAAACTGGGTTGTCTCCTCGTCTGCTGTTATATGCATGAAAATGCTTCCTTGGTACTCCATGGCTTCTACCGCATTTGCAGCTAGGTTATTGAATGTCGTTAGAAGCGGTACGTAGTGAAGGGTGGAATAATTTCCTTCGACTTCGTACGAGATCGTAACGTTCTTGCGTAGTACCCCGGCATATTTCATATTCGCTTTGGAAACAAATTCAAGGACCTGAGATAAGCTCATCCGCATCACCGTCTCTCGGTCCACGAGACTTGACAAGCCAGCTAAGATACGTTGAGAATCTTTTTTCACTTCATGAATTTGTTGCGAGATCTCGAGGGCTTGCCAGCTTAGCTCAGACTGTCCCGAATCCTTCAACCTGCGATAAAGATGGTAGCTTTTGGCCGTAATTTGCTCGATGTCATCCATGGATTTTTGTAAATACAACGTCTCTCCATAGAGTCCAGAGCCAATCTGCAGCATTTGATCCATACGCTTCTTCTGTTCAGCGTGTAGTGCCCTCAAACGGTGAATGGATAAGCTATTATAGAGTCCTAGAATAAAGTAACTGCGAAAAAAAGCTACACTTGCAAAATATAAGACAACGTCATATTGAAAGTATAATCCGTCTACCAATAAGTAGCGAATAGAATATTCCGCCATATTGGCTAGTACGTCGACCAAGGCAATAACAATTCCAAGGCGGAAAGGAACAAAGTCCGAATCTTCTCTCCGAATAAGTCGTAGGCCTACAGCAAAAATCAGATAATAGAATGCCGAAGGCAAATGGGTTTTCAAGCTATATAAAAAAGAATAGGATTCCGTTACCAGTAAACGGTCTAATCCCACTCGAAAAACTAAAACCAAAGAGCCTGTCAAAAGCCCGGTTAAGAACCAGGAAATATAAGGGAAAAGCAAGAGCGACAATAATAGTACGCTGCTCCCTAATCCAAAGCGAAAAGCGTCTCCACTAAAGGGACTAATGCTCACTTCAGCGGCAAGAACCGTCGTGAAGGCGGTAAGTAAAATGGGTCTTAGTTGCGAACGCACAAACTGCTATCCCCCTTATTTATGCAGGAAGCAGCCAACCGTGCTGGTTCGCTGCTCCCCTCCAACTATGCCGCATCTAAAGAAGACGAAACATCTTTCTTTTTGCTTTTGATCCATTGTAGCATAAAAATGATGAAAAGAGTTCCGACACCTAACAGATCTGTAACTAAACCGGGAACAATGAGCAGCAATCCTGCCCCGCCAGTCAGAATACGCTGCCACCAAGCCATGGGGAGATATCCGTACCCGATAAGTCCTGCACTCACCCCGATCATACCCAGCAAGGAGGTTGCAATGACCCAAGATGCCTCACTCCATGTTGCATCGATCAGCAATAGTTCCGGAGACATCACAAATACATAAGGAATAATAAACGCTGCTATGGCCAGCTTAGTCGAATTAAGACCTGTAAGCATAGGCTTCGATTTAGCAATTCCCGATGCGGCGAAGGCTGCCAGAGCCACAGGAGGTGTAATATCTGCTACAATTCCAAAATAGAACGTGAACATATGAGCGGCTAGAGCAGGTTTCCCTAGTGCAATAATAGCCGGTGCAGCAATGGTAGAAGTGATAATATAATTGGCTGTCGTCGGTGTTCCCATTCCAAGAAGGATGGATGCAATCATCGTCAAGAATAGGGTTAAGAGAATGATACCTCCTGAAAAGTCCAGTAAACCATTAGCAAACTTTAATCCCACACCGGTCAAGGTTACAACCCCCACAATAATCCCAGCGCAGGCGGTTGCCGCGGCTACGCCCAAGGCAGAGCGAGCCCCAGTTTCAAGGGCTTGAAGAATATCCCTAAAAGACATTCTTGTTTCCTTGCGGAAAGAACCCACGATTACCGCTACGACTATCGCATATAGAGCAGAGCGGATCGGAGAAACCCCCATGATCAGGAAAGCAATAATCGCAAGGATCGGAAGAAGAAGGTACGACTTCTTCCAGACTTCCTTTCTATCTGGAAGCTCCTCTTCGGTTAATCCTCGGAGCCCTAAGCGCTTGGCTTCTAAGTGAACCATAATCCAAATCCCCGTAAAGTAGAGAACAGCAGGAATTGCTGCTGCTAATGCGATCTCCCAATAAGGAATACCCGTAAATTCCGCCATCAGAAAGGCCGCAGCGCCCATGATGGGTGGCATGATCTGTCCCCCTGTGGAGGCTGCTGCTTCTACCGCTCCAGCAAATTCGGGGCGGTATCCGAGTCGCTTCATCATCGGGATGGTAAACGACCCTGAAGTAACTACGTTGGCTACTGAGCTTCCGCTGATCGTTCCTTGAAGGGCACTCGAGAATACCGCCACTTTAGCCGGTCCCCCAATCCGCTTTCCTGCAACAACAAGTGCTAAGTCGTTAAAATACGCCCCGACTCCAGTTTTTTCAAGAAAGGCGCCGAAGAGCAGGAATAAGAAAATAAAGGTAGATGAAACCGCTAGGGGAGTTCCAAATATCCCTTCTAAGGTGAAAAATTGATGACTAATTAACCGTTCTACCGAGACCCCGCGATGGGCAAAAAAGCCGGGGAGCTCTTTTCCATATAGGGCGTAAAGCATAAAAACTACGGCGATGACCACAATGGGTATGCCAACGACCCGTCGAGCCGCCTCTAGAACGAGTAGAATCGCGAGTCCACCGACGATTAGGTCAGTCTGATTGAAATTCCCAACACGGGTAAACAGGGACTCATAGTTAAATACCCAGTACAAGCTGACGGCCATTGATACGACAGACAGGATTCCATCCTGCCAGGAAACCCTTGTTCGATCGCCTTTTTTCGTAGCTGGAAACAATAGAAAAATGAGTCCAAGGGCAAAGGCTAGGTGAATGGATCGATGAAGCTGTGCTGGAGGGGGAGGAAAAATAGATACATAGATCTGGTAGATGGAAAAACCGATCGCCAGAATGGAGACAATCCAACCCATCGTTCCCATCAGGTTACGGTAACTGGATTCTTTATCATATTTAGATAACAACTGCTGCATTTGTTTGTCGTCTGACAATCTCGTTCACTCCTTTAAGTTTAGTACATAAAAAGAGGAGGATTTCCCCCTCTATTTCTTTAACCCCATTTCCTCAAAGAACCTCTTGGCACCCGGATGAAGCTCTAGGCTAACACCTTCCAATGCCGTCTCAAGCTTGATCTGTTCTGCTTTTGCGTGAACGCTTTTAAGTTGGTCCAAGTTTTCGAACAAAGACTTTGTTAGGGAATATACAGTTTGTTCATCTAACTCAGCACGCACGACAAGCTGAGCTTTTACGGCTACAGTTTTCATTTCCTGTTCAAATCCAGGATAGGTACCTGCTGGAATGACTTGCTCTGCATAATAGGGATACTTCTCCACAATCTGTTTGATATGGATATCATCCATTCCGATCACGCGCACCCCTTTGGTTGCTGCCAGCTCGTTTACTGCCGCTGTTGGCGTACCAGCTGTTACGAATGCCGCATCCAAGGTCCCATCTTGGATAAAGCTAGAAGACTCACCGAATGCTAGGCGGTCTGCTTTACCTAAATCCTCAAACTTCAATCCGTGTGCCTCTAAAATTTGCTGCGCATTCGCCTCAGTTCCACTACCTGGCGCCCCTACGGAAACACGCTTACCTTTCAGATCCTCAACGGTCTGGATTGGGCTATCCTTAGCTACGATGATCTGAACCGTTTCGTTATATAAAGAAGCTATAGCTTGGACGTTTGGGATGGCTCCGCCCTCTTTAAACATGATCTCGCCTTTAGAAGCATAGTCGGCAATATCACCTTGCGTAAACGCCAAATCTACCTGTCCGTCCTTTATCAATCGCATGTTTTCAACGGATGCCCCAGTGCTTTGTGCGGAAGCATTAATGCCAGCTTTTTCGGAGAAGATCTGAGCCATACCTCCACCTAGCGGGTAATAGGTCCCAGATGTTCCACCTGTTGCGATAATAATAGAATCAGGTGTAGAGGCTCCACCTTGGCTAGGTGCCGTTGGTGCTGCACCCTCCTTTGGTTCTGGCTGTCCACCGCAACCTACCGCAAATACGGATAAAGCAAGCATCATGACCATCGATTTAAATCCATTTTTTTTCATTTCTCTTTAACCCCCTGACTTTGTTAAAGAAAGCGCTCCCTTTTTCCTCAGTTATGGAACATTTCTTATATTTCTATATTAAAGGCACCCTATAAAATCCGACACTTTCCGAAATGGTGATGTGAAAAAATTTTTTCACATAAAAATTAGGAGCAGTGTCTGCCTGCTCCCATCCTTCTCTTTATGATAATTAATTGTAGATCCTCTTTACCCCCTTATTAAACCAGTGAACAAAACCACAGCGATGACAGGTCATTGTCGTTGCTGAACGATTGGCAAAGTCAAAATTAAGAAAGCTAAGCAAGGCGGTATTAAGCTGTGCTTGCCCTTGCTCAAATAGATCATGTTAGTAATGCACACATACAATTTCAATACCGTTGGCTTGAAATCGACCAGGTCCCCTTGATTCTCCTCCTATCCTCAAAGTAAGCGTAGTACTCAGTAAAAAAACATCTTGTTATACAAGATGTTTTTACGTAAGGTTCTTAGCTTCTATTGGAAGAGTAAGGTTAACTTCGGTCCCTTTCCCTTCAAGCGATTTGATTTCCAGAGTACCTCCCATTTCTTCAGTGAGTTGGCGACAGATGGCCAGTCCCAATCCGGTTCCCGATTCCTTCGTTGTAAAGAAGGGATTCCAAACCTTTGCCAAAACTGAAGGTGACATGCCCTGACCATTATCTATAAACAAGAACTTGATTGTCTTCTCATCAGCTTGATCTAATACCTCCAGATGAACCTTTCCATGGCCACCCGCTGAAACAGCATCCATGGCATTGCGGATGATGTTGAGCGAAATTTGCTCTAAATCACTAGGAGATCCAAATAGCTTTACTTCATACTCGGGTATATGGATGGTAAAGGACACACTCTTCTCAAGGGCATAGAATTGAGCAAGGACCTGGATACGCTCCAAAACGGAGGTTAATATATACCATTCGGCAGAGGATCTTCCTGACTTATTACGAACCAATGAAAGAAAGTTGGAGACAACGGAATCAAGTGAGTTCATTTGTTCTTCACATATACTGAGGTAAAAATGTAAATCATCCTTATCCAACTTCTCTGAACGAAGCTGTTCCATAATCAACTGGATAAATCCTTTAATGGAAGTGAGCGGATTACGAATTTCGTGAGCCATTCCAGCTGCCATCTGTCCGACTAGGGAAAGCTTCTGCTGGTGCAGATCAAAGACTTGCTTGTCCTTTAGCTGGAGGTACCCTTGAAGAAAGCTATGGTCGGATGTAGAAAAAGTAATATATAAACGTTCAATGATTTGGGATTTAAGCTCTGTAGAAACCTTTTCCGTTTCCGTTACGCGTACACAAGTACTAATCAGATGAAAATATAGATTCTGGTTTAATTCTAGAACATCATTAGGGGACAGCTCAGGTACTTGAAGAAGAAAGGTACTGCCTACGATGCGATTCTGTTCCTTTAGTTGATCAAGGAAAATAAGATATTCCTCATGACTCGTGAAGGCAGCCTCAATCATCCCTCCTAAGGAACCAGTAATTACAGGCTTCATCCAGTGAAGGTGTTGATCAAAGAAAGCTTGGAACTTTTTATCTTGACTACTCACATTTGTTATATGAGTTTGGTATATTCTAGGGATTTCTTGTATCAAAATGGCTTTAAGCTCTGGGATGTTCATAATCATTATCCTCGTTCTCTATTCAGACCTATCTTAATTAGTATAGCTTAATTTTCCAGTTTTTAATAGGCTTACCGACAGCTTTCCTTTGAGCGACAAGCTGATGATTTTGCTTTCGAACACTTGCTTTGGATAAATCAAAAGGCAAGTTAATAGGCTAAAGAAAAAATTACTCCGAAATTACTCCGAAAGGAGTTCTTTTATGTGAATGCAATTTTTTCCAATTAGCCATACTGTAGGTATACCTTATATCTAAAAAGGGAAAAGGGGTTTTGATATGAACTGGGCGGGTTGGCCCCTCGATCGCATTGTCATTTTGTTTGTCAGTCTTGCTTTCATCGTCATCTCCATACAAGTCACTTTGTTTCATTATCGCCAAAATTTTCACCATAAGGCAATGTGGATTCCGGTTATTTCTGGACCCATCTTTTTTGTTGCGGGAATCTCACTCACCTTTTACAACATGCCATGGTTAGCCACGACCTTCCTAATCTTGATGTGGATCGGAGTTATTAATGGCATGATTGGTTCTTATTTACATATTCG
>JBEQAI010000142.1:0-8225 GCA_041640415.1 Ammoniphilus sp.
TATTACCTTTACTCAAACATTTCAATAGATTTTTTTCATACACTTGCCTCACGAGCGGTCTCTTCTCTCTCCTTCTGATCAAACAATGGGATAATGCAGACCTGGAAGTAGAGCCATGTACCAGCTAACATGATGCCTGTAAGAAAAAACGGCAGACCATAATATTGCATGGATAATATTATGCCTGTGACAACTGCGGCAAGGGAACCGCCCAGGCTGCGAAAAACCGAGCGCAAAGAGGCAAAAAGATTTCGGTCTTCTTCGGCCACAGCCGACATAGACTCGCTTTCCAGCAAATTATGAAGCATCGTGTAGAGGCCCCCGCGCAGAACAAACATCGTCAGAAATAGGCTCGAAGGAAGAACCATGGCCAAGAAAAACATAATCAAAATATTGGATGCGAAAAGGTAAAGATAGCCCCTTCGAACGCCCCACTTCTCTCTAATCCATGGGGCCAGTAGAGAACCCGCAAAGTGAAAAATGCCAGTCAAGCTAAGAAGAAGGGAAACCCATTCATCTGACCAATCCATGCGGAACTTCACAAGAACATTTAGGAATGGCATCAACAAGTTAAAGTTGAACCCTACAAGAAAAATGAGAAAGGAAAGCAGCCAAACATTACGCTTTGGCCATTTCCACGTGAAGCGTTGCTTAACCACTGGGTTCTCGAAGGCTTTGACAGTAGGGAGGAACATCCACCTTAAAACAAAGCATCCAGCAATCGATAAGGCTCCTATAAACAGCGTATTTTGATAAAGGGAGGACTCGTTCCCTACCCATCGGGGAAGAAATCCACCCAGGAGAATCCCAATTCCAGAAAATAACGTATACATTGCAAATAAGAAACCATAGGCCTGTGACTCTCTTTTTCGGTCTTGACAATACTGAAACAGCAGTTGAATTTCTGACGTAACGAGACAGGTCATCCCGATCGCCCATAGGGTTTGGGAGATATACAGCCCGCTTATGCCCCAATCCAAACCATACCCCGTAACACCTAAGCTCATAAGAGCTAAGCCGGAGAGCAGCATAGGTTTACGCCCCAATACGCTCGCCAAATATCCAGCTGGCAAGCTTGCTACCCCTTGAAGCAAGCTTCCATAAGAGGTAATTTTGCCAATCTCTGTTTCCCCATAGCCCAGCACAAGAATATGCAGGTTCAAAACGAGCCCTACCAATCCGATACCAATGCCAAGTAAAGGCTCGGTAGCAATAAAGATCTTTGCTTCCCGAGGCAGCTTATTCGAAAATATTGACAATTTTCCACCTCTCGTTCTATAATCATTATATATCGTATTAATACAATATATAATCTAAAGGCAATGTTAATTTTTGTCAATAGAAAGGATGGATCGCAATGAAAGTAGCAGGAGTTGGCTTTTGCTGTGCAGATGTCTATGAAAAACTAAACCTTTCTTATCCGACAGGGAATAGCCTAGATTTTGCCATCCATGTAAGTCGCTTGGGTGCGGAAGCTTCTGTTGTCAGCGTGGTCGGCAAGGACGTCTACGGGGATCAGATGATCAAAGTCCTTTCTCGTGAGAACATTAACGTTTCCCATCTGCATCAGGTAGACGGCCAAACCGCCCGCATCCAAATGGAGTTAGTTGAAAACGACCGAGTGCATGGAGAGGAAGAAGAAGGAGTCATGGCCCAATTTGTTCTTTCCGAGGAGGACAAAGCTTTTATCTGCACCCATGACTATATGCATACCGACCTGTTTGGCAGAGTTCTAGACACTCTCCCTTTCTTTAAGGAACACGGGTAATATAACCATCGCTCTCCACTTCGCCAACCGTTTTCCTCCTTTCTGCTATCAAGTTTGTAAACTTCTTCCATCTTATCATTAAGTATTTTGAAACAAAAGGAGTCCCTCATACGTCAGAATGTTAGATTAATTTCAAGGATGGTGGAACCATGAAATACCCTAAACTTTTGGCCGTGACTATCATGACGGCAACCCTAATCCTTAGTGGCTGCACAAGCCCCGCGAACACCCCACCGGCACCGCCCAGCCAAACCACAGAAGACATTAAACCACTTACAAAAGAACAGGTTGTATCCCTATTTAGTGAAGCTGCAAATCTTGAGCATGTGTTTTATGACACGGAATCCCTAACAACAGATGAGGTCTACGCCCATTTCCAGTCGGTTTATACCCAACGATACGTCGACAGCATTATTCTTGGGAGCGGGAACTTTAAAAAAGAAAACGAGAAATGGATATTTGCTTATAGGGGTGGAGAGCTTGTCGAGGGGAGCTTTATCAATCAACTCGATCTCGAAGGGCTAAAACTTGAAGTGTCCTCTGACGGCAAAACCATGACCGTTACAAATCCAGTAGGAGATGGCTTGTATGCCCCACATCTAGAAGTCATCACCCTTGCCTACACAGGAAACACCTGGAAAATCGACCACCTTGAATGGCTACCAGTCAAGGGTAACTAAAATGATAAAAAACACTAGAGACCATTCTACTCTAGTGTTTTTTCCTACTTAAGCTTCTTGCTCAAAGGTGGTTATGACGGCCTTAGCCAAGATTTGAATCCCGTCTAACAGAGCTTCACGTTCAAAGGTCATATGAGGATGGTGCAGTCCCGGCTTCAGCCCACAACCCAACCCCAGCATCGTCGCTTTGACCTGCGGGCGTTTAATCGTATAGTAATGAAAATCCTCCCCGCCGGGAGTAATCACAGGGGCTACTAGATTCTCGTGACCAAGCACCTCCGCTATGGCCTCGGCCATATAGGCTTGTGCCTTTTCATGCACTTCCGCTGCAGCTACTTGCGATTCATACTCGATTCGGATGTCTGCTCCATAAAGTTGGGCAAGCGACCCGATTATGTGATCCACTCGACGGACGAGCTCTGTCATCACCTCATTCGTTTGCGCCCGCATATCGATAGAAAATTTGGCATTTCCAGGGATGGTGTTGCTATTTTCTCCCCCCGCCATAAATTTCGTCACCTTCGCGGAATAAGGTACCATCGGATTGAGATGAATGCGATTCAGCTCATGTACGATGGCTGCTCCTACTTCTATGGCGCTGACATTCAAATGTGGACGGGCTCCATGAGCATCAGCACCGCAGATTTCTCCTTCGAGAAAAACCCCAGCACCATTGATGATCGCTGGCGCTGCTTTGCCATGGACAACCTCCTGGAATGGACGAAGGTGAACTCCGTACAAGAAGTCTACGTCATCAATAACCCCCTTCTCTACCAGCTTAAGGGCTCCCGTTCCTTTTTCCTCTGCCGGCTGGAAAATCAGCTTGAGCTTGCCCTTCGGCTCGTAACCCATAGACTTTAACAACATTAACGTTCCTAGCACGAGTGTCATATGCGCATCGTGTCCACAGGAGTGATTGGCTCGAAACTCGCCGTCCACTTCCTGCCATAAGGCATCGATGTCCGCACGCAAGGCCACGGTCAACGGACCCGAACCAATCTCAGCCACAACCCCTGTACAATCATCAAAGGTCGTGACCTTGCACCCTAGCTCTTCTAAGCGAGTAGCGAGAAATTTGGTGGTATTATATTCCTTCCAGCTGACCTCTGGATGCTGATGAAGATGCTCAAAAATCTCTAGTACAGGTACCCTGAGCTGTTCGGCACTTGCCCTCATGTACTCTCCCCCTATCTACAAATTTCTTTCTTCTCTATTGTATACTTATCTAGTAAAGACGGTACAGGCTGGTAGCCAATCCCTGGCGTAGCCGGAATTTCAATCGTTCCCCTTGCACTCACTACAACTTCAGGTTCAATGATATCCTCATGCCAATAGCGCGAGGACCCCGATGTATCCCCAGGCATGACGAAATTGGCTAGACTCGTAATCGCAATATTATGCGCACGGCCAACTCCCGATTCTAGCATCCCTCCACACCACAGAGGAATATTTTGGCTCATGCAATAGTCATGAATCTTCTTCGATTCCGTTAAACCGCCTACACGACCTACTTTAATGTTGATGATTTTGCAGCTGCCAAGCTCCACCGCTTTTCTAGCGTCCTCTAAGGAATGAATACTTTCATCAAGACAAATCGGAGTCTGAATCTGTGCTTGCAGCCGGGCATGATCGATAATGTCATCATGGGCTAACGGCTGTTCGATCATCATCAGATTAAACTGATCCAACTCTTTGAACACCGCCACATCGTTCAGTTTGTACGCTGAGTTCGCATCCGCCATCATCGGAACATCGGGGAACCGCTCTCGGACTGCCCGAATCATTTCCACATCTTTTCCTGGCTTAATCTTAATCTTCATCCGTTGATAGCCTTCCGCAATAAACCCTTCAACCACCTTCAATAGAGCTTCTGGGTTTTCCTGAATCCCAACGCTTACGCCCACTCCAATCTCCGACTTCGTTCCACCCAATGCCTGTGCTAGAGGCTGGTTTTGCTGCTTGGCATACAGATCCCACACTGCTCCCTCAATAGCAGCCTTAGCCATATTGTTGCGGCGTATCGAGGCAAATACTTCACTCACTTGATCAGGATGTTCTAGCGTTTCCTGGCGGTACAACATAGGAATGAGAAAATCCTCCATCACATGCCAGCATGTCTTGACGGTTTCTTCATTATAAATAGGCTCAGTCATCGCCACACATTCTCCATAGCCAATCTGACCCCCGCTATGAGCTTCCACAAGAATGAACTCACGGTCGGTTTGCGTGCCAAAGCTGGTTTGGAAAGGGGCTTTCAGTTGAAGCTTCATTTTTCTGAAAACGAATTTTTCAATGTTCATGGACGGATCTCCTTTATTATCGACCTGTGGATTTATAATCGAAACATCTGACTATACAACGTATATTTTTCTATTCGCTCCCGATTCGGCTCATAACCGATCCCTGGTGTCTGGGGCACCGTGATCATCCCGTCTTCTACTGTGACTTCAGGATCAATAATATCTTCCTTCCAATAACGTGAAGAAGCCGCTGTATCTCCAGGAAGAGTGAAATTAGAAAGACTAGTGATGGCAACATTATGCGCTCTTCCCACACCAGCTTCCAGCATCCCTCCACACCAGACGGGAATGCCATGGGCTTCGCAGAGATCGTGAATCTTCTTCGATTCCGTAAGTCCGCCAACTCGGCCAATCTTAATGTTAATTACCTTGCAACTGCCTAAATACAATGCTTTTCTAACATCCTCCGCGGAGTGGATACTTTCATCCAAACAAATGGGCGTCTGGATTTGGGCTTGCAGCTGGGCATGGTCCACAATATCATCAAACCCAAGCGGTTGTTCGATCATCGTTAAATCAAACTCATCCATCGCTTTTAAGGTCTCGATATCCTTAAGCTTATAAGCACAGTTTGCATCGGCCATAAGAGGAATCTTTGGGTATTTTTTTCGGATGGCTTTGAGTACATGAAGATCCCAGCCTGGCTGGATTTTCACCTTCATCCGCTTATATCCCTTCTCGACATATTCTTCGATGATGTCCAACACTTGCTCCACATGGTCTTGGATTCCGATACTGATTCCGACATCAATCTTTTCTTTGCTTCCCCCTAACGCTTTAGCCAAGGAAAGTCCTTGCTTTTTCGCATAAAGATCCCAAAGCGCGCCCTCTAAAGCGGATTTTGCCATATAATTGCCGCGGATTGGGGCAAACAGCTCGGATACCTGGTCTGGATGGTCAATAGGGGCCTTCGCCAGCATCGGGATCAGAAAATCCTGAAGCATATGCCAGTTCGTCTTTACCGTTTCTTCTTTATAAAAAGGATCACCAGCTGCAACAGACTCGGCCCATCCCACCAAACCATCCTTTGTTCGTACCTCTACCAAGATAAAATCCTTATCATATTCCGTCCCTACGCTAGTCGTAAATGAATGAAGCAACTGTAGCTTCATATGTCGCAGAACCACTCGATCGAGTTTCACCCCTTATTCCCCCCTTTGCTTGACTAAGCCATAATAATGCAGCCCTAAACCCTCGCCTTTGCTCAATTGTGTGGCTTTCCACCCCCAGTCGAAATATGTGGTAAACACTTCACGCGTTTTCATCCTCCACTCAATGGCTGTCTTCATATCGAGGGCTTTTATCTCTTGAAACTGGCTGGGTACGGGAACCCAAATGACTGTTTCCTGATCGGCGATATGTAGTTTGGTTTGGACTGGAAGTGGATAGGGTAGCGACTCCGTATCTACGTCAATGGCAACGGGATCTGCTGCTCGCCTCTCTACCCGTTCACAGGGAGAATCCCCTGTTGTGTCCCACTCGACCAAGAAGCGATCAGACGGAAGCCCCGCATTAAACAGATCTGTCATTTCTCCGTAACAGTTCTCCACATAAGTTCTGCAGTAGGCACCAAGTTTTGTTAAATTTAGATATCCATTAACGGTTTCTAAAGGGTCATACGTCCATGTAATCAAGCGATACCCCATCTGATGCGCTTCTTCCCTCTGACGCCGCTTGAGTCTTTCCCCGATCCCGGCCTTGCGAAACTCAGGGTGAATCCCCATGCTATGAGAGCAAAGGTAGGCTTCTTTTCCGTTAAATCCCGGAAAGCTGTACTGGAACCCAATTAAGCGTTCATCTAGAAAAGCGCCAATCACCATTCCCCCATTTTTCACCGCGGTCAGGGTCTGGTGAACAGGTACGGCATCATCACCAGCCCAAATCAAATTCTCTAAATCCCTGACTAAGCTCAGTTCTTCGATGGTATGAATTGTTCGAATGGCAATCGAATCTTCCCACTCCTTTTTCAAGGACAACCTCTCCTTTACTTGAATCTATTCAATAAATACCCCATGCGCAGAATATAGCTCCTCTAGCTTTTGCTGGCGGGCTTGAATGCGATCTCTATCTTTTAGGGTCATACCATGTATGATCATGTCAATGACACTTATGGCAGGTGTAATGGACATCGAATTCGAGTCCACATTTTCCTCGGTTGTCAAAGTTAAATCCGCGAGTCGGCCTACCGGCGATAATAGTCGATCGGTGATGCAGATTAAAGGTACACCTTGTTGTTTGATGCACTCTGCTAAGTGCAGTGTTTCCTTCAAGTAACGTGGAAAAGAAAGCATCACAACTGCAGAGCGATCCGTCAAGTCACAAAGCTGTTCGTTTACATTCCCACTTGTTGCACAAAGGGCAACCTGATCTCGAAGCGTATTCAATTGGAGAGACAACCAGTAGGCCGCAGCATAAGATGCCCTCATCCCAATCACTAGCACCCGGTCCGCTTCAATCAGAGTTGAAACCACCTTCCACAACTCCTCTTCATTCAACTGATGAAGCGTCTGCTGCATCGCCGTGATATCTTTCTCCATACACTTAGCAAAAGGGGAAACGGACGCCTCAAAAAGAGGCTGCTCCTCATTACTGCTGCGATAGGTCTGATTCAATACCCATTGTTGAACGCTAGCCTGCAGCTCGCTAAAGCCATTAAACCCTAGCGCATAGGATAAGCGAATCACGGTCGTCTCACTCACCTCAACTTGACGCCCAATCTGTGAAGCTGTCTTAAAAGCAAACTCATCTTTGCTCTGAATCAAATATTCCGCTACCTTCTTCTGGCCAGGTGATAGCTTGTTGTATTTTTCCTTAATGATCTTCTCCAGACTGTTCATTGTCCACCCCTCTAAACATTGCTCAGCTAACACTATGCCACAGAGCATTCTGCCCACCTAAAAAAAGAATCAAAAACTTCACAACAATTTATTTGAAGCATGAAATGCTTCATACATTATTTGTATCATACTTTCTGAATTTTGAGAAGGGCTATTTGACGCGACATTAACCTGCCAACACTGGCCCATGCGGTGATCCTGCCTGATGCTCACTCCCCAGGCACTCTTGCCTCTCCCCGTAATACTTCTTCAAAGCATCATTCGGAAGAAGCTCTTTTCGAACTTTGCAAGATCTAAACCTATTTGAAATCATTACCGGTTTGGAAGCAAGTAACTTGGTTTCGTGATCAAAGAGCGTGAATTAATTGAAATGGTACCAGGTATATGAGCAAACGGTACCTATTTGTGACCATCGGCCACTTTTCCGTGAGCATATCCAAAATTTTGTGACCATCCGCCCCCCGGATGCCAGCCACGGGGTCTCGGAACGGGCACAGTTGATAAAAAAAGCGGAATTGAGTTAATTTCATAATGCCCTGTTTGAAAAGGATAAAGCTGCTGAATTTCTAGTTTTTAAGTTTTTTTGAGTTAAGCAGCTCGTGAAACTAACTGATTATTCATCCGGTTCATACGATCTACA
>JBEQAI010000143.1:0-8208 GCA_041640415.1 Ammoniphilus sp.
TTACAGGCTAATAACCACAATTTTTTCATCTGTCATTTCTTGCACGGCATGATGTGGCCCTTCCTTGCCAATACCACTGTCCTTGATCCCGCCGTAGGGCATAACATCTGCACGCCAGGTGGAAACATCATTGATGATCACTCCACCAAACTCCAAGCTGTGTGCAGCGCGCATAGCTAGGGTAATATCCGATGTGAATAAGCCCACCTGCAAGCCGAATCGAGTATCATTCGCTTGTCTGAAAGCATCCTCTATATCATCAAAAGGAATAATGCTGATCACCGGAGCAAAAACCTCCTGGCAAACGACCTTCATTTCCGGTGTTACACCGGTTAAGATCGTAGGCTCCAGAATAGCCCCTGTTCTCTTGCCGCCCACGATGACCGTTGCCCCTTGCTCGACGGCTTCTTGAATCCATTGCTCTGCCCGCTTGGCTTCCTTCTCCGAAATCATCGGTCCAACATCCATTGTCGGGTCTTCCGGATTTCCAACATTCAGAGATTGAGCCACTTGAACGGCTTTGTCCATAAAACGATCAAGAATATCTCGATGAACATACACGCGCTGAACAGAAATACAAGCTTGTCCGGCATTCACGTAACCCCGAGTTACACAAAGCTCTGCAGCTTTTTCAATATCAGGTGCATCTCGATGGACAATGTTCGGAGAGTTATTTCCTAGCTCTAAGGTGACTTTCCGTATGCCGGTCACACTCTTAATATGGCGTCCCACTCCTGGGCTGCCCGTGAACGTATACATCGCAATCCGCTCTTCCTCTAGCAGGTATTGCCCTGTTTCTTGCCCCAATCCATTGACAACATTTAAATACCCAGCTGGAAGTCCAGCTTCTGTCAGAATTTCAGCCATTTTGCAGGCAATAATAGGGGTCATCTCAGCTGGCTTTAACACAATGGAATTTCCTGCAGCAATCGCAGGTCCTAGCTTATGGGCCGTGAGGTTAAAAGGAAAGTTGAATGGCGTAATGGCTCCGATTACCCCAACGGGGACGCGAATCGAGAAAGCCATTTTGTTGTCTACACCAGCTTGATTAAGCGGAATTCCTTCGCCAGATATCCGCTTCGCTTCTTCCGCCGATGCGATGAAAGTTTGGATTCCCCGATCAATTTCAGCGCGCGCATCCTTTAGGACTTTACCCACTTCACGCACGATGATCAGCGCTAGCTCTTCTTTACGTTCCTTAAAAATTTCTGCTGCGCGCATCAGAATTTCATAGCGCTGCCACGGAGTTAGCTTGACCGAATGGAAGGTCTCAAAGGCATTGGTTACAGCCTCTGTCACGACTTCACGAGTTCCCTTCCCCACTTTCGCAAATTCTTCCCCCGTATATTTGTTATAAACCGATAAAGTTTCCTCACTCTTTATCCATTCTCCATTAATATAATGACCGTAATTCATTTTTCTTGCTCCTCTCTTGGTTTCTCCATGGTTTAATGGCCTATACTTGGTAAATATCCATGGTCATCAAAGTTGAAGGACTCCAGATCACTTACCACTTCTACTCCGCTAAGCTCCCGAATCTCCGGCACAAGAGCTTCCGATACATACAGGTACTCTAAATGCAAGGTGTTGGGGATCCAAACTATTCTTGCCTGCTCAGGTGCAACTCCCCAGTTCGCCCGTAAGGCCGCCGATATGGCCTCTTTATCATGATCTAGGACAATTGGAATGGCCGCACGTTGTAAGAACGTACTCGTTACCACATTCTCATTCATCTTATGAAAATTGACTTTTTCAAATAATCGCTTCGTGGTTAGGTCTGCCAACCCAATCCCTAAGGCATTTCCATGAGATTCTTCACTTACATCCCTTGCCAAAATATATTTAATACGTGGCGACTTCGGCTCTTCGATCCCCAGAATCCGGATTCGGCCGATAATATTGGTATCCATTCCAGTACCACTGTAATTTTTTCCGATCTCATCTACAATCAATAAATCGATATCTTCCACAGGAAGTTTAGGCATAAGGTCTGCGGACTCTGTTAACAGCTCTCTTTCCTTTTCCTTAATCTTCTCCGTAGGAACAGCTTCAATCTTGGCTGTTTGCTCAAAAGCATTTTCAATAATCCCAACTCCACAAAGAATGTTCGCCTTTTGCAGCATCACCTCTGCTACCTCAGGCATAATGTCTCTAATGCCATGTACACCATAGCTATGAATCAGGAGAGCTTGCTTATGCTTTCCCAAGCCAATCGCCGCCATCTTCATCAAGCCGCTCTCAATCCCAATCGGGGATTTAAAATCGGTATGCACTTTAATTCTTCCCATGAGGATGACACCATCTGCTTCCCATGCATTTCGGTCATAGTGGACAGGCATTCCGCCTTCCGTTTCACCAATATGGACGACCTCCATTGACGAGAGGATCGGCGCCCCGCAAAAAGCTTCTGTTATGCCTAAACTTTCGAGAACCTCGACTTGCCCTTCAGCCGTTGCCCCTCCGTGGCTTCCCATGGTAGGAACAATGAACGGAGAGGCTCCCATCTTTTTCAACTCATTTGCGGTAGCACGAATAATCACAGCAATGTTGGCAATGCCCCGGCTTCCAGCTGTGATCGCAATCCTCATTCCGGGCTTGATTTTCTCAGCCAACCCCACTTTCGCGAGCTGTTGTGCAACCGTAGCATCGATATCTTCCACAACGGGACCTTGGAAATGCTGTTTAATTTTTACCATACGAGGGAAATTCAAGATCTTTTCCTCCTTTAATTATCCAACTCTTCCTATTATGTAGGGCTAACACCTCATGGTGTTAGCCTCGATTTACTTCAACAAAGAAGGCAGCCAAGTAGAAACGGCCGGAACATACGTGATAATGAGAATATCCAGAACGATAGCAATGAAGAACGGAAGCATCGCCTTGGTTATATCCTCAAGCTTAATATTTGCAATTTGACAAGCCACAAACAGATTGACCCCGATCGGCGGAGTAATCATCCCCATGGCCAAGTTCACGATAACAATCATTCCGAAGTGAATGGGATCAATTCCTAGCGCAACCGCTACTGGAGTCAATAGGGGGGCAAGAATGATAATCGCTGCGGACGTTTCAAAAAACATCCCAACTACTAATAGCAATATATTGACCAAGGCAAGAAATACAATCGGGCTCTCGGAAAAAGAAGTAAAGAACGCAGCAACCTTTTGCGGAACCTGCTCCCGCGTAAGGATCCAACCAAACATCCCTGCATTCGCAATAATAATCATAATGATCGATGTTGTAATGGAGGATTTCGTAAAAATTGTAACTAGATTGCTCCAGTTCAATTCCTTATAGATAAAGACGCCCACAATCAAGGCGTAAACCACCGCTACAACGGATGCTTCAGTAGGGGTAAAAATCCCCCCGTAAATACCACCCAAAATGATAACGGGCATCATGAGTGCTAAAAATGCTTCTTTAAAGGCTTTCCGTCTTTGCTCCCAAGTAATGCTCGGGTCTCCTTTATAGCCTCTCTTCTTCGAAATCACCCAAACCGTGAAGATCAACGTTCCACCAATAAGAACACCTGGAAGAAACCCAGCAATAAACAGATCGCCAATGGATACGCCTGCCGTAATACCAAATAGAATCATCGGAATGGAAGGCGGAATGATCACTCCTAGCTCTCCCGAGACGGCTTGAGTGGCACCTGCAAATTTCACATCGTATCCCTTCTTCACCATGGCAGGTATGAGAATCGATCCAATCGCAGCCGTTGTCGCGGCACTAGAACCGGAAATGGCAGAGAAGAACATTGCGGTTACCACGGTTACTACAGCCAAACCACCCGTCATGCCCCCCGCAATGGAGTTGGCGAAATTCACTAAGCGGCGGGATATCCCCCCTGTTTCCATTAAGGCCCCCGCTAAGATAAAGAAAGGAATCGCCATAAGTGGGAACAGGTCCAACGCTGCAAACATTCGCTGAATCAATACCAGAAGCGGCATGTTTCCTTCGACAACAAAAGCGATCATCGAAGCCAACCCAAGAGAAAGGGCAACAGGGACACTGAGCAGCAATAGGACTAATAAAGATATAAACATTAAACTTGCCATGTGCTATTCGCTCCCCTTAAAGAATGCGCGGTTGGTTTCGTTGTTCCACACTTCAATAAAGACAGCAATGGAATTGAGCAGCATAAATATTCCGCAGAAAGGAATCGCCGCATAAGGAACCGCCATAGATATTTTCAACCCCGGTGACAATTGGGTTGATACGTGTGTAATCATTTGGAAACCATAGATAATCATCACCACAAACAAACTCATCGAAATCAACAAAACAAGGAGACGAAGTCCTTTTCTAATAGGCCCACTCAGACGCTCCGCAATAGCTTCCATTCCGATTAGAGCGCTATACCGAACAGCCAATGCAGTTCCAACAAACACCAACCAAATCATTGCATATCTCGCTAATTCCTCGGTCCACCTTGGCAATTGGACGTCCATGTATGGAGATAACATACGTACAACGACTTGATAGGTAATTAATACAGTCATCACTGCTAACAAAAAGGCGGCAAAATAGCGCAACACCTTATTCAATGCATCTATTATTTGTACAATTGCTCTCAAGATCTCACCCCGCTGTAGTAACGAGCGGATAGGTTACCCTATCCGCTTTTCCGTCAATTACTGTGTATTTCTAATTTGATCGATTAAATCTTGGCCAAACTTTGGTGCGTACTTTTGATACACAGGTTGAACCGCATCCACAAACGGCTGTAAATCTGGGTTTTCGATGATTTCCATTCCCTTATCCTTTAACTCGCCTAAATATTGCTTTTCCATATCTTGAACCACTTGACGCTCGTATTGCCCCGCCTCTACCGCAGCTTCTGCTAAAGCTTGTTGTTGCTCAGGAGTTAAGGCATCCAGCTTTTTCTGTGCAATCAAAACTAAGGATGGAGAATAGAAATGGCGAGTCATCGTTAAGTGCTTTTGCACTTCATAAAAACGGGAAGTCATGATAACCGGTACTGGGTTTTCTTCCCCATCAATTACCCCTTGCTGAAGGGCAGTAAACAACTCCGTAAAGGCCATTGGGGTAGGCTGTGATCCCATTGCATTAAAGGAATCCATATGAATGTCGTTTTCCATTGTACGGATTTTCAAACCTTTTAGATCTTCTGGCTTGGTAACCGGACGGCTGTTGTTGGTTACGTTACGGAATCCATTTTCCCACCAGGCCAAAGTTTTAACTCCCATCGTTTGCTCAACTTTAGCGCGCAGGCCATCTCCGATTTCGCCATCTAATACCTTGTGTGCGTGATCCGCATCACGGAATAGGAATGGAAGGTCGACGACTGTAACTTCGGGTACGAACCCACTCATTGGGCCTGTGGATGTAAGTACCATATCGATACCTCCCACATTCAAGCCTTCAATCATATCGCGCTCGCCACCCAACGCTCCGTTAGGGAAGATTTCGAGGGTTACAGATCCATTCGTCTTCTGCTCTACTAATTCTTTGAACTTTTTCATCCCCTCTTGATAATGGGATGTATCTGATAAAGTATGTCCAATTTTTAGGCTTACTGCATTTTCCGCTTTTGTTGGTTCGCCTGCAGGCGCTTGTTCTTTAGCTTGATCGGTTCCTCCGCCGCCACATGCAGCAAGAAATACCATAGAAGATACCGTCAACGTGCTTAATAGCTTTTTCATAATAAACCCCCTACAATGTTGTTTGTTTTATTTTTAATTTGTTAACAGCGTTTATAAAAGAATCGGGATGTCCGAATCCTCCTGCCTTCGTTACAATCGGAAGACCATCTGCCGGCCCGCCAAGAATGCGGGATAAAGGAATCCCGGCTTCTACTTCATCTAAGACTTGAAGCGCTTTGACTTCAGTATGGCAACATAGGCGATAAGCAATATCTCCCCCAGTAGCTATGATGCCACTAAATTTCCGTTGTGAGATAACATAAGACCCCAGTTCACCCAACTGATCGGCAATCTTATTTCCTATATCAAGTGTCCCTATTCCCTTAGATAATCTCCAATCCTCCACCGCTTTTCTGGTTTCTATGGAGGAATCGGTCGTCAAGATCGGGTTTTTTCCTTGATCTACCAGGTTTAATATTTGCTCAACTAAGCAGTTCCATTCTTGTGTTGAATTGTCGAGCAAGCCTATGGGATCCGCTTTCACTATGCTAAACTCTTCTTTTTTCCGGGCTAGCTGCTCGACTTGCTGCTTGGACACACTGCTCACACTTCCAGATATGACGAACAGAGGTTGTTCATCTGGTATGCACCATGGGTCTGGCTGTTTTACCCTTGATGTACGGTCTACCCACTGATCAGCCAACGATTGAGCTAATCCAGCAGAGCCTACCCATAAGCAACGCAGATCATCAGACAACGCTTTCACAACTCTTTCCATGTCCTGCTGAACGGCAGCATCAAAGATAATCAGCTGCACACCCGCATTTAACATTTCTTCAATCTCCTGACGAAGTTTGAAGGGGTCCCTAATCTGCTGAATCCCCACATGACCCAATTTTCTCCTTGTTTGCGCTGACAGTAAGGAAGGTAAAAAGGATTCTGTAACCGGGCACTTAGGGTCCTTGGAAAACTCCGAATCCTCAAGAAGGGTTTGTTGGACCAGGTGGTAGCCGCCAATTGTCATCCTCGCCCCCTTCGGATAGGCCGGAATGACCACAGCTAAATCAAACGAGTGCACGTCCATAATGGCATCAATCTCCGCTCCGATATTCCCGCGCATGGTAGAATCAATCTTTTTGTAAACACAGGAGGCTTGAGCAAGAGGGAGTTGTTTTGCAGCTTTTCTCATACTTTCGTAAGCAGCTTCAGGCGCTAATGATCTTGTCTCTGCGTTATAGACCAACACTTCCGTATCTTGATTAAGATGTTGATACGTTAGGTCTAAAAGAGAGATGGTCGTAAAATTTTGCTTTGCAAACTGAACACCTGTATCATTTGCACCAGTTAAATCATCAGCGATTATTACGAAACGCGACAAGGTGCACATCACCTCTTTGTACCTAAGAGTATTAAACGTTTTCATTGACGCTTACATAAATAAAATACACCATATCGTTGCATAAAACAATACATTTTTTTTAAAAACAATTGTTTGATTTTGCAACAATAAAGAAATATTTTTTATTTGTTTCATTTTTCAACATATAAAAAACAAGAGGAGTTATCCTCTTGTTATATTGTCCCAATCTTTAATTTTTCTCCATAAAGTTGAACGGTTAATTCCTAAACGTTTGGCCACCTGAGTCTGGTTATACTCTTCTTCCTTTAGTACCTGCATGATGATTTCCTTCTCCATTTGCTCAAGCGTTTTGCCTCGGATATCGATCCCGGTCTCCAATCGGACAGGCTGGTTGTGGAGTACATCTGCTAAAATTTCCTTAACATCTTCCTTACCGATAAAAGGTCCCGTAACCCTTAGACACATTTTTTCTATTGTCGTTTTGAGCTGCTGGATATTACCTGGCCACTCCGCTGCTTTCAGCATCTCGATGACTTCTGGCCTGAGGCCAACAATTTGCTTTCCTGATCTGGAATTGAAGGAAGCAATAAACCAGCGTACAAGCTCCTCGATATCCTCCACTCGTTCTCGGAGTGGCGGCAGGAACAAAATTCCCCCATTTAACAAATAGTACAAGTCCATGCGAAATTCTCCTGACTCTAATAACTCTTGCAAATGGCACCCATGGGCAGCCATAATACGTAAATCAACCGGTATAGAGGTAGATCCTCCAACTCTAGTGACCCGGTTTTCCACGAGTACGTTAATAAGCTTCGCCTGCAGGGTCAATGGCAATTTCCCAATGGCATCCATGAACAAAGTCCCCCCATGCGCCAATTCAAACGCCCCTGCTCGCCCATTTTCGCCGCCACAGCCCCATAGCTCAAGCTCCAACTGTTCGGTATTAAACGCTTCACAATTGATAAACATAAAGGGCGATTCCTTGCGGCTGCTATCATTGTGAATGGCTTGGGCAATACTCTGCTTTCCCGTACCTGGTTCGCCAAAAATAACAAGATGGAAGTCCGTTTTACTATATTGCTTGGCTGTAGCTATCGTTTCCTCCATCTTCTGTGACTCGGAAATCAGATGATTAAAGTGAGTGGAGGCTTTATAGTCCTGGCTTGTATTCCGATGTCGAATCTGAGTTTCAACCCTTAGGATTCGGCTTACTGGCTGTATAAGGGTAACCGAACCTGTAAA
>JBEQAI010000144.1:0-8178 GCA_041640415.1 Ammoniphilus sp.
CCGATCATGACCCCATCACATCCGGTTAAATCTAAGATTCGCTTGGCATCTTCAGGAGTCACTACATCCCCGTTCCCAATTACAGGGATCTTCACATTTTTCTTTACTTCACCGATAATATCCCAGTTTGCTTTTCCTTCGTACATCTGTACGCGTGTACGGCCATGGACCGCTACCGCCTGCCCTCCCGCTCGCTCAACTGCTTGTGCATTTTGGACCGCATAGATATGCTCATCATCCCAGCCGATTCTCATTTTGACCGTTACCGGCTTATCGACCGCTTTCACCACAGCTGAGACCATTTCTTCAATTTTGTTTGGGTCAAGAAGCCACTTGGCGCCAGCTTCACAGCTGACCACTTTAGGCACAGGACAACCCATATTAATATCGATGATATCAGCATTAGTGTGCTTGTCGACATATTGGGCAGCCGCCACGAGACTTTCTTTTTCCCCGCCAAAAATCTGCAGGCTTAATGGTTTTTCTCGATCATCCACAAAAAGCATTTCCATCGTCTTCTTGTTCTTATGGACAACGGCTTTATCGCTTACCATTTCGGCACACACTAAACCCGTTCCGAACTCCTTGGCAATTAAGCGAAAGGCAGGATTACACACGCCAGCCATAGGAGCCAATACTACATTGTTTTTCAATTCAACGTTCCCTATTTTTAACTTACTCATACCTTTATATCCTCTCGATCGTTAGTTTTCTTGGCTCGTTAGCAGCTCTTTTACGTCTATTCCCAAGAGGTCGCCTATCCGTTGCAGCAAGCCTTCGGTTGGCTCTTTAATGCCACGCTCTACTGAGCCTAACAAGGCCACAGAAACCCCCATCTTTTCCGCAAACTCTTGCTGGGTGTATCCTTTTAACTTTCGGTAAGCGCGAATTCTATTTCCCAATCGATGGACTTCCATATTCTCACACCACTCTTATCGTTAACCTTCTCTAGTAGCTGGGTCGGGGGTTCATATTCATCCGGAGTCACGGCTATAGGAAGTACAGGCGCTATCTCCGCAAGTGGAATTAATACAAAAGCTCTTTCAGCCATGCGAGGATGAGGAACTTGCAGCTTCTCTTCCTCTATCTTGACCTGCCCATAGGTCAGAATATCAATATCAATCGTTCGCGGTCCCCAGTGAATCTCACGTTTCCTCCCTAAGCCTCTTTCGATCTCCATCACGGCCTCTAACAGCTCATAGGGGGATAATTCCGTCTTGCCGCCTGCTGCCATGTTTAAAAATGCAGGCTGATCGGTGTATCCGACGGGGTCTGTTTCGTATATGCTGGAGACGGCTTCGAGCTCGATACCGGAATGATGACGCAAAGCCAGGATCGCTCTAGAAAGATAATCCAAACGGTCACCCATGTTTGATCCTAATGATACATAAAAATCAACCATACTCTTAACGTCCTCTGCGAATTTCAACGGCAACAGAATCATAATGTCCAGGAATTGGCGGATCTGGTTTCACCACGCGAACGAGAAGTTCATCTAATAGGGGGAACTTATGCAGCGATTTCTCAGCAATCTGCTGAGCCACCTTTTCTACCAGCTGATAGGTTTCTTTCTCCACAATCTCTTTACAGAGCTCGTAGACCTGAGCATAATTAATGGTATGATCAAGATTATCCGTATGCCCTGGGCGGCTTAAGTCTAAATATAGCTCAATATCTACAATATAGCGTTGTCCAAGCTTGTTTTCTTCAGGGTACACACCGTGATAGCCATAAAACTCCATTCCTTTAAAGTAAATTTTGTCCATAAACTATCCCCTCCCTTTGTACCATCCTATCCATCATCCGACATACTCTAACCGTTTCTTTCACATCATGGACTCGGACAATCTGACATCCTTTCTGAACCCCGTAACACACTGTAGCTAATGAGCCCTCTAAGCGATCTTCCACAGGCAAGTCTAACGCTGTCCCAATCATTGACTTTCTAGATGTCCCTAATAAAACAGGGTAACCCATGGCCACTAGCTTCTCTAAATGGGCCATCACGTAAAGATTGTCTTCATATGTCTTAGCGAACCCAATGCCGGGATCAATCCAGATACAATCGTCCTTCAGCCCGGCTGCTTTAACCTTTTGAATGCTTTCTTGAAGATCTTCCACCATGTCTTTCATGATATCGGTATACGTATTATTGTTTCTATTATGCATGAGAATTATCGGCACTTGATGTTTGGCTGCAACCTCCGCCATACCGGGGTCTAGAGCTCTCCAGACATCATTAATGATGTCTGCTCCTGCCATAACCGCACGATCCGCTACTTCTGCCTTATATGTATCAATGGAGATGGGAACCGATAATTCTTGTTTTATCGCTTCAATAATAGGGACCACTCGCCGAAGCTCTTCTTCTGCGCTAACCTGTGCAGCACCTGGTCGGGTGGACTCCCCACCAATATCGATGATATCAGCGCCTTCCTGAACCATGGCGCGGGCTTGTTGAACGGCTTGTTCTAACGTATCGTATTTGCCCCCATCGGAAAAAGAATCCGGTGTCACATTCAGAATTCCCATCACCAATGTTCTTTTCCCAAGCTCAATTGCCAATAGAATCACCACCTAATCTTTGTACCGCGAGTTGATATTGTTCTATAAGAAAGGAAGTTAGCGATCCTTTAACAGAAGGTACTCTCCTTCCATCTACCTGGTCAATCGCTACAATTTCCTGTATAGAATTTGTAATAAATACTTCTTTAGCGTCCGCCAGGTCATCCAGGGTAAAATACCCTTCGTGAATAGGGATCCCCTTATATTTGCATAATTGAATCATCCAATCCCTTGTAACACCTGACAGGAGCCCCGTATCCTTGTGGGGGGTATAGAGTTGGCCCTTTTTCACAAAAAATAGATTGCTCACCGTTCCCTCTACGATATAGCCCTCTGTATTCAAAAAGAGCCCTTCTGCCGTTGCTAGCCCCCGCTGCACCAGCTCTTTTTTCGCTAAAATGCCATTGGCAAAGGATAAGGACTTCGCTCTTCT
This sequence comes from Ammoniphilus sp., assembly GCA_041640415.1. Lineage (GTDB taxonomy): Bacteria > Bacillota > Bacilli > Aneurinibacillales > RAOX-1 > YIM-78166. The sequence goes on from JBEQAI010000144.1 coordinate 2,999, forward strand.
TAATCCTTCCGGTGTTGAACGAGGAAGCTGAAGAGTCACGAGGCTTTTCACAGAGGGCATGGGACCGAGGGGTTTGGCCATGATGAGCCAGGTTGGCTTGGAATAAGTTTCTCCATACAGACCTAACCCTTCTGCTCCCCCGCTCAATGTCACACGGATATAAGCATCCTGTAATCCATTGGCTTCCATCGTAAGGTATATGTCATTTTCCAGCTCAGCCCGAGATTTATTCATGGAGATCCCATAATCTTCAGCAGATCTCGATAATCGCTCATAATGCTGATCATATAAGAATAGCTTGCCTTGATAGGCCCTTAAGGTTTCAAACAAACCAAAGCCATAAAGAAAACCGTGATCGAAAACTGATATCACGGCTTCCTCTTCAGTTTGAATGATCCCATTCAAAAAAACCTTCATGATTAGATCCCTACTCGTTTTAATTGAATAAAGTTCTTTAATAATTCCTTTCCATAATCCGTAATGATGGATTCCGGATGGAACTGAACCCCTTCCACTAACAAGGTCTTATGGCGCAGGGCCATAATCTCACCTTCTTCCGTCCAGGCCGAGATCTCTAAGCAATCCGGCAGGGAAGATCTCTCTACAATCAGGGAATGGTACCGATTCACCTTGTAGGGCGATGGGATTCCTTCAAATATCGTTTTTCCATCATGGAAGACCGACGATGTCTTCCCATGCATTAACCGCTCGGCGCGAATGACTTTCCCTCCAAAAGCTTGTGCAATCGATTGATGGCCTAGACAAACACCTAATATCGGTATGACACCTGCAAACTTCTCGATGACTTGCAAGCTAATCCCTGCTTCGTTAGGGGAACAGGGTCCTGGAGAAACCACAATATGATCTGGGTTTAACGCTTCGATTTCCTCAAGGGTAATCTTATCGTTTCGGTAGATCTTCAATTCCTCGCCTAACTCCCCTAGAAACTGAACAAGATTGTAGGTAAATGAATCATAGTTATCAATCATTAATATCATGCTTTTCCTCTCCTCTCTAAACTCGGCTCAACTTATACTGCTCTTGGCTGATCTGCACGGCTTTCAGAAGGGCTTCAGCCTTCTTTAATGATTCATAATACTCTGCTTCTGGCTTCGAGTCAATAACAATTCCTGCTCCTGCCTGAACGTGTCCTATGCCATTCTTCGCAAGTAAGGTTCGGATGACAATATTTAACTCTAGATCACCATCAAAGCCAATCCACCCTATGGACCCGGTATAGATCCCACGCTTCACTGGTTCTAGTTCCTCGATAATCTCCATGGTTCGGATTTTTGGTGCCCCCGTGATGGTTCCTCCTGGAAAACAAGCTCGGATGGCATCATAAGCTGTGTTTCCTTCCGCCAACTGCCCTTCCACGTGAGAGACAATATGCATCACATGGGAATATTCCTCAATGACCATAAGATCCGTTACCTGGACCGTACCGAAACGGCAAACCCGTCCCATATCGTTGCGTTCCAGATCTACGAGCATAATATGCTCTGCTCGCTCCTTCTCATTTTCGATCAATTCTTGGGCGAGACGAAGATCTTCTTCCCGGTCATGCCCACGCGGCCGCGTGCCGGCAATTGGTCTGGTACTCAGTTTATCCCCTTGTACTTTAATGAGAAGTTCTGGAGAACCGGATACCACTTGATAATCAGCATAATGCAAATACCCCATATAGGGGGAAGGATTCACTCTTCTTAGGGTCTTGTAGATCTCCCAAGGGGACGTTTGAAGCGGGAAGTCCTGCCTTACAGACAAGTTGACTTGGAATACATCCCCTGAGCGAATGTATTCCTGAACTTGGCATACCGCTTGCTCAAACTGCTCTTTAGCCAAGGAGGGCTGGATCGTCAATGGAGCTAACTGCCCTTCAGGAAAAGGCGCAGGCGGGGCTGGTGTAATCCTCTCCAGCTGCTCCTCCATCCTTTTCAATCGTTCCAGCCCCTGATCATAGCGGTCACTCAGGCGTGGAAGAACGTTCGTAATGAGGTAGGTAACCTTGTCCACATGATCAATTACAATCACATCCCGATAAAGCGTAAAGTGAATGTCTGGAAGCTGCAGATCATCCTCCGCTTGATTCGGCATGTCTTCAAGGTGCTGCACAAAATCATACGAGATGAATCCGAGCGCTCCACCCTTCCAATCTGGTCCCTGTTCGATGCGTGGAGCCTTCCATTGATCCATGATCTCCTTCATGATCGTTAACGGATCACCCTGGGGTTCCTGCCCCAAGGATAGAACCGACGAATGAACGGAAACCTGACTCTGCTTGATGCTGAGCGTCAAGATAGGATAAAACGAAACATAAGAATACTTTCCAGCTCTTCCACTCTCCAGCAATCCTCCATCCAGGGGGTTGGGACAAAAAGCCTCATATATACTGGCAAGATCAATTACTTGATCCCATCTGGCGATAAGAGGAATCGCATTGTAACCTTTCTGCAAGAAGTTATCATACTGTTCTTTGGTTAACCCGACCATGAAGTCACTCCCAAACTTACTAGATAGGTTTATTTTAGCATAAGAACAGGCTTATGCAAAAAGAGCTGCCCACTTGGGGACAGCTCTGTAGCTACTACTCTTCGAATTGATACAATGGAGTGCTGAGGTATCTTTCCCCATTACTTGGGATCACCGCAACTACTTTTTTGCCTTTTCCTAGCTTCTCTGCCACTTGTAAAGCGGCATAAATAGCAGCTCCGGAAGAAATACCGCCAAGGATTCCTTCTTCTCTTGCTACACGGCGAGAAGTTTCAAATGCTGCTTCATTCTCTACCGTAATGATTTGATCGTAGATCTCAGTGTTCAAGATCTTTGGAACAAATCCTGCACCGATCCCTTGGATCTTATGGGGTCCTGGCTTGCCCCCAGAAAGGACAGGAGAAGCTGCAGGCTCAACCGCAACAATTTGGAGGTTCGGGTATTTTTCTTTCAATACTTGACCGGCTCCAGTAATCGTACCGCCTGTTCCAATTCCAGATACGAATGCATCGATTCCGCCAAGTTCCTCTGCTTGAGCCAATAGCTCTTGTCCCGTTGTCTCACGGTGAATTTTTGGATTCGCTGGGTTTTCGAATTGCTGCGGCATAAAATAGCCATGCTCGCTCGCAAGCTCAGTTGCCTTACGAATCGCTCCGCCCATTCCTTCAGGACCAGGAGTTAATACAAGCTCTGCTCCATACGCACGAAGAAGGTTGCGGCGCTCTAAGCTCATGGTTTCAGGCATAACTAAAATCGCCTTGTATCCTTTTGCCGCAGCCACCATGGCAAGACCGATCCCAGTATTTCCGCTGGTAGGCTCGATGATCGTATCGCCTTCCTTTAGCTTTCCTTCTTGCTCAGCCGCTTCAATCATGGCAAGACCAATACGATCTTTTACGCTGCTGCCAGGATTAAAAAATTCTAATTTTAGATAAATATCAGCATGATCCGGATTTCCAACACGGTTTAACTTTACTAAAGGGGTATTTCCAATTAGCTCAACAATCGAGTTTGCTACTCTCATCCGTTTTTCCTCCAATACCGAGTAAGTTAGTTGGTTTTAAGGAAATTATAATAGCTACCTCTCTTTTTTGTCAATCTTTTTAGTTATTTTGAAACTGCTGAACGTTCATTCCTTTTCTCAATCGCTCCAGGACCTTTTCTAGAGACCCTGCTTGATTAAGAGCCAATTCACGTTTAATCTCAGTCTTTACATCTTCAAAGTTTCGTATGACAGCCTCTTTCTTCTTATGAAGCTTAATTACCGCATAGCCCTTTTCTAGCGCTATCGGGGCACTGATTTCATTCGGTTTAAGGGACAGCGCAGCATCGGCGATCTGTGGCTCCACGTCTCCTCCAAGCAAAGACACCCAACCCAAGTCCCCCCCACTTGAAGAAGAATAGATTTCTGCCGATCTCTCTTTAGCCAAAGTTTGAAAATCAGCGCCTTTCTTTAGCTCGTCAATCACTTGCTCTGCCTCTTTTTTATCATTTAAATAGATGGCCGAGACCCGAGCCAAGGGAGGTTGATTATATTGCGCTCGATTCTCCTGATAATGTCGGTAAAGCTCCTGCTCACTAATTTCAATATCCAGTGTAGCGAGCTTTTCTAGAAGGAGGTAATGCCGCAGCTCTTCCTTGACATCCTCAGGAGCCGTTCCTTTTCCGATCGCCCCAAAGAATTGGTCAATGGTCGCATACCGTTCGGATAGCTTGTTCAGTTCTATATCTAGCTCTTGATCGGTAACCGTAATCCCATTTTGCTTGGCTTGAAGAAGAACGACCTCACGATCAATCATCTTCTCAAGTACCATTCTTCCATATTGCCTTTTTAACTCCTGTGTCCAGTCCGTTTCGGTAATCATGACACTGCCCACCTGAGCCACTTGTCTTGTACCGAGAAGGATTTTATAATTCCAGCCAACGACGGCAAGCAATAGCAATAGACAACCAACCAATCCCCACAGAAGCCTTACGTTTTTCATCCGGTCTACCCCTCTATTTCTTGGCCATGTGCAGTAATCTCTCGAGATTCGGCTTATCTACATGGTATACCTCATTGCAAAAATGACAAGTGAGCTCTGCTTCTCCTTGCTCTTCAATGATGTTTTGCAACTCTTCTTGGCCTAGGCTTATTAAAGCATTTTCCATTCTTTCTGTAGAGCAATGACAAGAAAACACGATATCTAAATCACCTAGGATTTCGACGTCCTCTTTCCCTAACACTTCATAAAGAATTTCTTCCGGCGATAAGCCTTCGTCAATCATTTTGGAGACCGGAGAAATTTCTCCTAATCTTTTTTCAAGATCAGCAATATCCTTTTCACTTAGGCCAGGCAGCAACTGAATAATGAATCCTCCAGCTGCCTTAATCGAGTTATCAGGATTCACTAGAACTCCCACACTTACCGCAGAAGGCGTTTGCTCCGACTTGGCAAAGTAGTAGGTAAAATCCTCACCCAACTCACCTGAGATCAGCTCCACACTTCCATGATACGGATCCTTTAACCCTAAGTCCTTGGTGACGATCAGTTGGCCGTCTGTCCCTACTGCTGCCGTGACATCTAGCTTTCCTTTTGCATTGAGCGGGAAATGGATATGGGGATTCGTTACATAGCCCCTTACTTCCCCTTTAGCGTTGGCATCGACAACGATTTGTCCGATCGGGCCCCCACCCTTGATAATAA
>JBEQAI010000145.1:0-8129 GCA_041640415.1 Ammoniphilus sp.
CGGTGCTTTCTTAGAGGGCTCCTGCCTAATACGGTACAGGGCATCTGCTTTTTCAGGCTGAACGACCGTTTTTCCTGTCTGAATCATATCCCCGCGTTTCTCTAAGATCCATACCCCTGTTTCTTCAATGGCTCGAATTCGCAAAGGATAGATCTGTTCAAGCGGCCTTGCGGGAATAAACTTCACTCCATTTACATCTTCTACCGGGAACCGTATAGAAAATGGTTTAGCATTCACAAAAGCCTCCACCTGACCTTCAACGAATTGCAGTACTTTATCCTTGGTCGTAATAACAATAGATTTAGAAGAATCATCCCAAATTATTTGAGGGTCAACCTGTTCTGTCATATAATCTAAAGAGAAATAAAGTTCACCGTTGATTAGCGCCACATCCTCTTCCGATAGCCATTCCGCTTGATGCAGCACAGGATTTGTCCGTTGTTCGAGAGGATTGATCTGCTTATGATTCGACTGCTCTTGATACCAAAGAACCCCTGTTATCCCTATGCTAAGGAGAAAGATAGCTCCCAGCAGGAACAGAATCCATCGTCCCGGCCCTTTCCCCAAGCGCCTCCTACGCTGATACGTTGTCTCGATATCCATTTTATTTCTCCTCTACCATATTTCTATCCCTAAAAAAGACAAAACCTGTGATTAGCCACAGGTTCGTTTACGTATTCACTAACAGGCTCCACAGGTTCCATAGAACTCCAAACGATGGGTTGCAATCGTAAAGCCTGTAGATATCTGTGCTTGTTTTTCTAGCTCTGATAGGGGTTCATAATCAAAATCTACAATTTTTCCACATGATGTACAAATACAGTGATAATGGTCTTCCGTATTGCCATCGAAACGGCTCGAGCTATCTCCATAGGTCAGTTCCCTAACAAGTCCCGCATCCTTAAAAACTTTTAGGTTATTATAAACCGTTGCCACACTCATGCTTGGAAACTGAGGCTCAAGTTCTTTATAAATTTCATCGGCAGTAGGATGACTTAAAGTATCCATCAAAAAGGATAGAATAGCATAACGCTGTGGTGTCATCCGGATCCCTATATCTTTTAGTTTTTGAACTGCCAATTCTAGTCGATCTGCAGACATCACCGCACACCCCTCTAATCCATACCTGATCCTTTAAGTGTACTGACTTAGCAAGAGAATTGTCAATCCCCTTATTGCTCTTGATGCAAAGTTGGTTCCGCCTTGCCTGTTGCATGATTTACAAATCGTGCAGCCACAAACAGAAAATCAGACAATCGGTTTAGGTATTTAATAACAGTCGGATTGACCTCTTCGTTTTCTTGTATAGCAATCGCATTTCGCTCGGCTCTTCTAGCTATGGTTCTCGCTGCATGAAGCGTCGCACCTGCTGGACTTCCTCCTGGCAGTACAAAATTGGTTAGCGGCGGCAACTGCGCGTCCAGTTGATCAATCTGCTGCTCCAAAAAGGCGACATCCTCTTCCTGGATCGGCCAGCCCACCTTTTTTCCTGGCGGTGTAGCCAGCTCCGCTCCCACGTGAAAAAGCTTCGTTTGCACGACATGAAACGTTTGAAGGAGTTCCGTCCAGTCTTCATTCGTTGGCAAGAAGGATACGGCGACTCCAATCATGGAATTAGCCTCATCGCAAGTCCCATACGCTTCCACCCTTGCGGAATGCTTAGAAACTCTTTGGCCATAGACTAAGCTGGTTTCGCCTTTATCCCCTGACTTCGTATAGATCTTCAACTATTATTCCTCTCCTTTACTTGAGCTTATCCAAGTTAATCTTTTTTGCGATTGCTTCTATTACTTAGTTTATACAATGCATAACCTGAAGAAAAGGAACTTACTAGAATCAAGATGGACCAAAAGGCAAAATCCCACTTAGACACGCCTATTCCCTCCTACCCACCGGTCAGTTCGCTTTAGGAGGATCCTCTTCCTTGCCCGGTTCGTCAGAATCCTTCTTCTTTTTCTTCCGATATTCATCTAGCAGCTTCTGTAGAATCTCATCGGAAACCTCGATAAAGTACTCCAGCTCCTTCATCGTGACCAGGCAATTATTTTGTCCGTCAATAGTTGTAAAACGGAAGAGAATCCTGCCTCCATGGAGAATATCCGCTACCTCCCAGACAAATTTCGTCCCTGTTTTAAAGCGTTTGCCGCGACCATATGTGGGTTCAAAGGGCCGAAAATTCTCAACAACCCACATTTTCCACCCTCCCTTTATACATGGTATGCAGGGAGAAGTGCAAATTTTCTATTACTTTACAAAATCCACGTTTGCTAAGAGCCTGCCCCGCGATAATTCTTTACCCCTTGATTCCAGACAAACAGACCCACAAGAAAAAACAAAATACCCATTACCGGTGTCAGCCAAACATAGAGTTGGAGTTCATTTCTTCCTAAGAAATAAGCTGCAGGATAAACTCCAACGAAAGCAAACGGAAGAATCCACGTTAAAACGAAGCGAATGACATTATTATAGATATCCACGGGATAACGCCCGTAATTTTGGATGTTAAAGATCATCGGCGCAATTCCCGTCTTGGAATCCGAATAAAACCCTATGGCTGCAATACCCGTATAAACGCCGCCGTAGAGCAGCACACCAGATAAAACCAAGACAATGAAAATCACCGGGTCATACCAGGCAAAGCTCAAACCCATCTGATAAGACGCATAACCCATGATAATCATTCCCGTTACGGCCCCTGCCAAGGACTCAGGGTTTAAGTTTTCCAGCATAACCTGGAATAAATTATGGGCTGGCCTTGTTAGGATTCGGTCCATTTCTCCCTTAATAATGTATCTTTCTTGAAAATCCCAGAGATTAAAAAATGTCGTAAAGAGCGCATAGGGAACGAGAAAAAAACCATAAATAAAGATGATTTCTTCACGGCTCCAGCCATTGATTAAACTGGTATGCTGAAAAACAACCAGGATAAATACCAAATTCACAGCTTGGAAAATAAAATCAGACACAATTTCATTAAGCAAATCCAAACGATACGCCATCTTGGTTTTTAGATATTGCTTTAGATAGTCCAAAAACAAACCAAAGTAGAACATGTTTATCCCCCTTGTACCACGAGGGTTTTTTTAGCTTGAATCCATAGAAGATAAAGCGGAAGCAGTAACACGATTGACCAGATCAATTGAACGAGCAAGGCATGCTGCAATGCCTCCCCTTCTATCGCACCTGTAAAAATTAAACCCGGCAAATAACCGATAGCTTGAAAAGGCAAATATTCAAGTATGGCACGAGCCCAATCCGGATAGAAGCTGATCGGGAGGATCAAGCCAGAAAACAAATCCACAATGACCCTCTTTGCCCTCATAATCCCATCATTATTAAGGAAGAAAAAAGCTAACACACCCGTGATTAAGTTAATTTCCGTATTGATAATGAAGCTAAACATCAAGCTAACGCTGTAAACCGCCCACGAAGTCCAATCGCTGGGAAACACAATGGGAAAAAAGAAAGAAACGATGACCATGCCTGGCACCGAGAAAAAGAAAAGACGGAACATCCCCTCACCCAGGGCCTGCATCATTTTCACAGCCAGGTAGTTGTAGGGCCGAATCATCTCGATCGCTACTTTCCCATCCTTAATCTCCATTGCCATTTCACGGTCTATGTTGTTGAAATAAAACGCACGGGCCATCCACGAGACAGCCACGTAGCTCGTCATTTGCAATGGAGTAAGACCACCGAGAGTCGGTTGCCCCGCATAAATGGCATTCCACAGAAAGTAGTAAGCCCCAATATTAATGCTGTAAACTAAGATGCCGGAATAATAGTTGACTCGATAAGCCAGCATCATTAAAAAGCGGATTCGAATCATCTCCAAATACATACTAAGCATAGGAGATTCCTTCTTTATAAATCTTTTGGACAATTTCTTCGGTGCTTGTTTCCTCAATTCGGATATCTTTCACATCAATAAATGGGGCAATGCGCGAAAGCAGTTCGGAAACGGTAATATCTGAGCTCTGAAAAACCGCTTTATATTTAATTGGATTTTCCTGCTTCCACTCCAGATCCAAGCCTAATGTCAAAGCCCTAAGCTCCTCAAGCTCCACTTTTTGCGTAAATTCGATAATCGCGCTTCTTCCTCCGCCCCAATTCTCTCTCAGATGCTGAAGCCCCCCGTCATAGATGACTTTCCCCTCGTCAAGCATAATCACATTCGTGCACAAAGCTTCAATATCACTTAAGTCATGCGTGGTTAAGAGGACTGTCGTACCATAGGTTCGGTTCAGATCTCTCAAAAAATCTCGGATCTTTAATTTAACCAGAACATCTAATCCAATAGTAGGCTCATCAAGAAATAATAAAGGTGGATTATGGATTAGAGCGGCTGCCAGCTCACATCGCATTCGTTGTCCTAAGCTTAATTTCCTGACAGGCCTACTTAGCAATTCAGCAATGTCCAATCGTTCGATAACTTCTCCCATATGTCGCTTATAGTCTTCGTCTGATACTCTATACACTTTTTTCAGCAATCGGAAGGATTCTTGAACGGCAATATCCCACCAAAGCTGACTCCTCTGACCAAAAACCACGCCAATGGTCCGCACAAATTCCTCTCGCTGTTTATGGGGATCCATCCCATTCACCCGGATAAATCCAGACGTGGGCTGGAGAATCCCCGTCAGCATCTTAATGGTGGTCGACTTCCCTGCTCCATTCTCTCCGATATACCCCACCATGTCCCCTGCTTGAACCTCAAACGAAATATTATTTACAGCATTGACCGTGTGGTACTCTCTCTTAAATAAGTCACGAAAAGCCCCGGCCAGCCCTTCGCGACTACGGTAAGACCGAAACTGTTTCGTTAAGTCTCTCACTTCTATTCGCAACATCGTTTGCCCTTCCTTTTTAGTAGTGAACTCGTTATGATACATTAGTATAGCATGTTTTTGGAGGGATAATATGATTCGCAGCAGATCAGAAGAACTATATAGCCAAGCAATGGATTGTATCGTAGGCGGAGTCAACAGCCCATCTAGATCCTTTAAGGCTGTTGGTGGAGGAGCTCCTGTATTTATGAAGCGAGCTAAAGGCGCTTATTTTTGGGATGAAGACGGCAATCGTTATATTGATTATCTTGCTGCATACGGCCCAATCATTACGGGGCATGCACACCCGCATATTACAGCGGCGATCTGCCATGCAGCTGAAAATGGAACCCTTTATGGCACGCCAACCGCTTTAGAGATTCAGTTTGCCAGGATGTTGAGAGAAGCCATTCCATCATTAGAACAGGTTCGCTTCGTCAATTCCGGAACGGAAGCCGTGATGACCACCATCCGAGTAGCCAGAGCCTACACGGGAAGAAACAAGATTATTAAGTTCGCCGGCTGTTACCATGGCCACTCCGACTTAGTTCTTGTGGCAGCGGGTTCAGGTCCGTCGACGCTAGGGATTCCTGATAGTGCGGGGATCCCGCAATCGATTGCAAGTGAAGTGATTACGGTTCCCTTTAATGATATTTCAGCTTATAAGGATGCATTAGAAAAATGGGGAAGCGAAATTGCAGCGGTGCTCGTTGAGCCCATTGTAGGCAACTTTGGGATTGTACCTCCTCATGAAGGTTTTCTTGAGCAAGTGAATGAGCTTACCCATCAAGCAGGTGCCTTAGTCATCTATGATGAGGTCATTACAGCCTTCCGCTTCATGTATGGCGGGGCCCAAGACCTGTTGAATGTAAAGCCTGATCTCACCGCACTCGGAAAGATTATTGGGGGCGGCTTACCTATTGGTGCCTATGGAGGACGGAAAGATATCATGGAACAAGTGGCTCCGCTCGGACCAGCCTATCAGGCAGGAACCATGGCTGGGAACCCCGCTTCGATTTCAGCCGGTATCGCTTGTTTAGAAGTATTGAAGCAGCCAGGTGTATATGAGGAATTAGACCGATTAGGAGCTATTCTGGCTGAAGGACTTGAAGCAGCTGCTAAACGTCATGGGATCCCGCTACAAGTAAATCGCCTTAAGGGCGCACTAAGTACTCACTTCACCTTAGAGCCAGTCACCAATTACGATCAAGCCCAACAATCAGACGGTGAGCTCTTTGCTCAATTTTTTAGATTGATGCTCGATGAAGGTATTGTTTTAGCCCCTTCAAAGTATGAAGCTTGGTTCCTAACCACCGCCCATACGGAAGAAGATATAAGAGCCACCCTTGCAGCCATTGAAAAAAGCTTTTCCAAAATGAGATTATATGCATAAAAATTAATGATTATTCAAACAATCGGAACAAACCTTCAGTTTGTTCCCTTTTTATTTCTTCGTCTGTACAAACTTAGGGTTACAGTAATTCAACCTCTAGTCCTGTAAATTGTATGCAATTGTCTTCCACGAGAAAACATCCCTCAGAAACACACGAACAATAAAAAGAAATTCAATTGGTACATTCGTGTTATCGGTCGTTATCTTCTCTTTTCTAAAAACTTAAAATAATCTTTTTTATTACATAAAACGCTTACACAATGCATAATTAATCAAAAACCTATTGTGTTAGGACCTAAAGCGTGATATTCTTATAATAATTTTATTTTGTCGCTGTTTACTGAATATTCTCCTCCTTTTGGAAGTAGCCATCCTGTATCTATTTAACAATCCAAGTATACTAGGCTCTTTCATATGATGGACTGAATATCCACTTGTTTTTTCCCCTCATGGGGATTATGTTTTATATCATAACAAAGAGAAAAAAAAGAAACGTTTTATACTGGGATAGGAGGTGAAGGTCAGCCCAGCTGACCAGCGTTATGACAGTAAGCCCTAATTTTGGAAAATTCAAAAACCACCTAGCTGAAGAGCACGATAGCTGTGGTATTGTGGCCATCATTGAAAAAAACGGCCAACCTACAAGAGACAATGTACTTCGTATTATTGATGCGCTGATCAAGATGGAACATCGTTCCGGTTTTATTGATGGCGAAGGGGACGGATGTGGGATCCTCACCGATATCCCAAGAAACCTTTGGGCCCAGAAGCTAACGAAGGCTGGACTTTCCTCTGATGTAGCTTACAACGACCGATTCTCCATGGCACACATTTTTGTTCCTCGCAAGGGTCACGATGCTGTTGAAGTGATGTCTTCCATTCGCAACTTATTTGCTCAACACGGAGTAACGATCCTCATGGAGCAAGAGAATGCCGTTAATAGCGAAGTTCTTGGAAAGAATGGCCGCGCTGATGAGCCGATCTTCTGGCAGATTGCCGGACTTTGTGAAAAGACAAACGTAGAAAGCTCCCTTTTCGACTTGCATGTCGAGATCGAAGAGCAATTCAACGTTCATGTTGCTTCTCTAAGCAACCATACAGCAGCGTATAAGGTAATGGGTGCGGCAAGCATCATTCCTCGCTACTACCAAGACATTACCAAGCCTGAATTTGCTTCTTCCGCAACTTTAGGTCACAACCGTTACTCTACGAATACTCTTTCTAGCTTTTTCCGTGTTCAGCCGTTTTCAGTTCTTGGCCACAACGGAGAGATCAATACGATTAACAAGCTAGAAGATGAAGCAACCATGCTAGGCGTTCCTCTTGTTAAAGGAGGAAGTGATTCTCAAAATATGAATCGGACGATCGAAACGCTAATTCATCGCTTCGGCCTAAGCTTATTTGAAGCGTTGGAGATGGTCTTCCCTCCTATTCATAATGAAATCAAGCATTTGCGTCCAGAACTTCAGGATCTATATATGTATTACCGTCAGGCTTGGGGACACTTTGCTCAAGGACCTGCTGGTGTTATTTCACGCTACAAAGATGAGTGTGTGTTCAGTGTAGATGCCTTGGGCTTACGTCCAGTGTGGATGGTTGAAGACACGACATCTTTATTCTTCTCTTCCGAGCAAGGGGTCATTCCTGTAACAGAAATGGTCAGTGAGCCTAAGTCCTTAGCTCCAGGGGAGAAGGTCGGCTTGAAGCTTCATAAGAATGCACATGTTGAAGTGGTATTCCATGCCGAGCTTCAGGAGATGGTTTATGAAAGAGCCACTGCTCGCGGTGTAATTAAAGGATTTGGCGATCAGCTTTCCTTTGCTAAGCTAACCGCAGCACAAGCTCCTTATGTTGATTTCACAGAAGCTAAGAATAAGGTCTATTCCGCTTTTGGTTGGGAAAGAGAACAG
>JBEQAI010000146.1:0-8121 GCA_041640415.1 Ammoniphilus sp.
TCCATTGGCTGGAACATCTCTTCCGCATTGTTCAAAGCCCCACCATCTACGGTAATGAAGAGGTCAGCGGGGGAACTGCTGCCTTCGCGCTTCAAGCGTTCTGTCAGCTCATCTGCCTTGCCTTTTACCACATTTACCGTAATACCTGTTTGAGCTTTAAATTCTTCAAATAATTTATCATCGACTTCATAATGACGAGCAGTATAAACATTGACTTCCTGAGGTCCTGCAGGAGCTGCATCTACCTTAGGAGCATCCTGAGATGGTTGTGCTGGTTGTGTTTGAGTTTGACCGGCTCCGCATGCGCTAAGAAGCGAAGTTGCAAGAGCAGCCGTTAGTAAAGTAGACACCCACTTGAATTTCTTCATTTTCCCCATCCTTTTTTATGTATTAATGAGAATCAATCTCGATATTTATGATAACATTTATCAATCTCAATGGTCAAGGGATTTTGCTGAAAAAGTGAGGAGATATTATGTCCAAATTTATAATGAGAGATTGACAGCCGGAAGGATCTCCATTAATCTAATACTAAATTAATATGTGGATTGTGACTGCATCGGCAGGCAAGACCAAGTGGGCAAGGAGAAGAAAATGTATGTTTTCGTCTCTTCCGTTCGATTTGGTCTTTTTTTGTTTGCCAAAGGAAATTCTAAGACTTAAGATGCTTATTAATAGGTAGGGGGAAGTAGGATGTTTAAAAAACTATTTGGGCTCAAAGAAAAAAAGAAAGAAGAGGTATTAGTCGCACCGCTGTCTGGAAAGGCTGTCAACCTCGAAGAGGTACCAGATCCAGTTTTTTCGCAGTTGATGATGGGAGACGGGCTAGCTATTGTCCCGACGGAAGGTAAGGTTGTGGCGCCAGTCGATGGAGAGATTGTTCAGTTTTTTCCTACTAAGCATGCGATCGGACTTCTGTCTGACGCTGGTGTGGAGATCCTTATCCACGTGGGACTTGAGACAGTTCACCTGAAGGGCGAAGGGTTTAAAGGGCATGTGGAAGTCGGGGATAAAGTCAAATCTGGCGATTTACTCATTTCTTTCGACTTAGATTTGGTTACAGAAAAAGCAAAAAGCACGATTACGCCTATCGTAATTACGAATGGAGATGTGGTCGAAAGTCTCGAAAAAAAGACTGATCAATTAGTTGTGCAAGGAAGTCAAGCTGTTATGACAATCAAAACCAAATAAGTTCAATCTCGACGAAGGGAAACGTATGGCTTACCGAATTCATAGGATTCTTAATAACAACGTCGTGGTCGTAATCGATGAAGGAAAAGAAAAGATCGTAATGGGTCCTGGCATTGCGTTTCAAAAGAAGAAGCATGATATCATTGCCAATGGAAAGATAGAAAAGATATTTGTGATGGAAGAGGAAAGTGAAAAGTTCCAGGAATTATTGCGCACGCTCCCGGAAGAACATATTGCTCTTGCTGAAGAAATCATCAGCTACGCTGAAGGGGAATTGCGTGCCCCTCTTAACAATCATATTCATATTGGCCTAACCGATCACTTGTCTTTTGCTATTGAACGCCTGCAGCAGGGCTACCGCATCCAAAATCGACTACTGAGTGAAATTAAAGCCCTCTATAAAAAAGAATATAAAATTGGCCTTTGGGGCATACGGCTGATTAAAGAGCGACTAGGCATCGAGATGCCTGATGATGAAGCCGGCCATATTGCGCTCCATATTCATACCGCGAAGATGGATACCGCCAGCATGGGCAAGGCTTTGCAACAAACGACCCTGATTCAAGACATGGTTGAAATTCTAAAGAAAGAATTGCAGGTGGATGTTGATGAAGAGGGGATGTCGTATCAGCGCCTCGTCTCCCATCTGCGCTTTGCCTTGATACGCATGGAAGAGGAAGAATCAACACCGCTTATGGATAAGGATATGCTCCAGCTCGTTCGAACCAAGTTTCAGAGGGAGTTTGAATGTGCAGTCAAGATGGCTGAATATGCGCATAGAGAGTATGATTTACATTTCACAGATACCGAACTGGCTTATGTTACGCTGCACATCCAAAGGTTAGGAGAAACGGGTAGGAAACCGCTAAAAGAGGATTGACAAAAGTTAAAGAGTGAACTATCATGTAAGCGTATTAAAATAATATACTGAGGATTGTGACTGGTGAAGCAGGCAAGACCTAGAAGGTACAAGGGAAGTATAGGGCTCTATCCTATACTTGTATTCCATTGTGCATTTTAGGTCTTTTTTATTTTTCTAGTCGTAAAGAAAGGGGATAATAGTCATGAATTATCAAGATATCGCCAAGCAGCTTGTTCCCTTGTTAGGCGGTCGAGAGAATATTGTAAGTGCCATCCACTGCGCTACTCGTCTTCGTCTAGTGTTGAAGGACGCACAGAAAGTAGATCAAAAGGCCATTGAGAATCTAGAGGGGGTAAAAGGAGCTTTTGCCAGCTCGGGCCAATATCAAGTCATTTTCGGCACGGGAACGGTAAATAAAGTCCACGAGGCGCTGGTTCGAGAAACGGCACTGCAGCAAGCCGGTGACGATACTCATCAGGAAGCCGTCAAGCAAAACATGAATCCCATTGCCCGATTTGCCAAGGCCTTGTCCAATATCTTTGTTCCGATTATTCCAGCCATTGTGGCCAGTGGTTTATTGATGGGGTTGCTGGGAATGATGAAGGCATTTAACTGGGTTAGTCCTGACCATGCAGTTTACCGATTGCTGGACATGTTCTCTAGTGCCGCCTTCATCATCTTGCCTATTCTCATTGGCTTTTCCGCGGCTAAGGAATTCGGCGCTAATCCGTTTCTTGGTGCGGTCATCGGCGGAATATTAACTCACCCAGCCCTCTTGAATCCTTGGACATTATCGAATGCAACACCAGAATATATGAATTTGTTTGGATTTGAGCTGGCCCTCATCGGCTATCAGGGAACGGTTGTTCCAATCTTAATTGCCGTTTATTTTATGAGTAAAGTGGAGAAATCCTTGCGTAAACTAGTGCCGAATTCCATTGATCTGCTCGTTACCCCTTTTGTTACGGTCATCGTGACCGGATTTTTCACTTTTGTTGTTATCGGCCCGTTCGGTCGATGGGTAGGAGATATGATCTCGCTCACGCTGCAATCTTTATATAATGTAGCTGGTCCCGTAGCCGGATTGGTATTTGGAGGTTTATATTCCACTATCGTGATCACCGGCGTTCATCACAGCTTCCACGCCATTGAAGCGGGACTCTTAGCCAGCAAAGACATCGGCGTGAATTTCTTATTGCCGATTTGGTCGATGGCGAATGTCGCACAGGGCGGAGCGGCCTTGGCGGTTTACTTGAAAACCAGAAATAAAAAATTAAAAAGCGTTGCCCTGCCGGGAGCTTTTTCTGCCTTCCTAGGAATTACCGAACCTGCGATTTTTGGGGTCAACTTAAGGCTGGGCAAGCCCTTCCTTGCAGCAGCAATAGGCGGAGGACTCGGTGCGGCGTATGTTGTCATGATGAACGTGGTAGCCAATGCATATGGCTTGACTGGGATTCCGATGCTGGCCATTGTTGCCCCGTTTGGAATGGAAAAAGTGCTTCATTACCTTATCGGCTTTGCCATTTCGGTCGGTTCAGCATTCATAGCGACCTATGTACTAGGGTTTAAGGAGGAAAAATAATGAAAACAGGTGTGATCAGTTTAGGGGAAGCCCTGATTGACTTTATTCCACTGGATCCAACCAACAGTGTTTACCAAAAAAGCCCTGGAGGGGCTCCGGCCAATGTAGCCGTGGGCCTGGCCCGCTTAGGGGTTCCGGCGACCTTTCTGGGCAAAGTTGGAGATGATGTACTCGGGCGATTTTTGCAGGGGACACTGACCGAATACGGCGTGAATACCGCTTTTATGCCATTGACGGGCGAGGCGCGTACGGGTGCTGTGTTTGTTACTCTGGCAGAGAATGGAGAACGCAGCTTCGATTTTTATATTATTCCAAGTGCAGATGCCTTTTTAAGTAAACACGATGTAAAAGAAGAAGTATTTGCAAATCATAAAATCCTTCATTTCGGTTCTATTTCTCTCATCCGGGAGCCTTCCCGAAGCGCAACCAAGAGAGCCATTCAGCTCGCCAAGGCTCATGGCATGCACATCTCTTTTGATCCGAATCTCCGAATGGGCTTATGGGATTCTGAGGAACAAGCAAAGGAAATGATCGTTTCGATGCTCAAGGAGACAGATATTCTTAAAATTTCGGAAGAGGAACTGGAGTTTCTTACAGGGGAACAGGAGATCGATAAAGGGGTACAAGCATTGGACATCTACCAGATCCCATTAAAATTTGTGACTTTAGGGGAAAAAGGAAGTATCGTCTATACGCTTCAAGGGAAGGTTCATGTCCCCGCCTTGGAAGTCCAAGCGGTAGATACCACGGGAGCGGGGGATGCGTATGTCTCCGGTGTGCTGTATTGCTTGCATGAATATGATGGGTCGCTGGAAAGTTTGACATTAGTTGAAGCGGAACAGATTGCCCGCTTTGCCAGCGTATCGGGAGCCTTGGCCGCTTCGACTAAAGGAGCCATGACGGCCTTGCCAACGCTAGCTGAAGTTAAAGGTCGTGTTTCTAGTGAATGCTAAAGATCAAGAATTAAGGAAACAAGCTGCTGCGGAAATCGAAAAACATAGGACTCTAGTGGAAAGTGACCCGTATCGGTTAACCTATCACTTGATGCCCCCCATAGGGCTGCTCAACGATCCAAACGGCTTTATTCATTACAAGGGAACGTATCATCTATTTTATCAATGGATGCCATTTAAAACCGGACACGGTGCGAAGTACTGGGGACACTACACCTCGCCGGACCTAATCCGCTGGACCCATGAGGAAATCGCTCTTACCCCCAGTGACTGGTTTGATAAAAACGGCTGTTACTCCGGAAGTGCAGTCGATGATAATGGAAAGCTGACCATTTTCTATACCGGCAACGTCAAGGACGAACAAAACAACCGTGAAACCTACCAATGCATGGCGGTTTCAGACGATGGCCTTCGTTTTGATAAACATGGGGTCGTTGTTACTCTTCCAGCAGGGTATACCGCTCATTTTCGAGACCCAAAGGTGTGGAAAAAAGGAGATCACTGGTACATGGTTGTCGGTGCGCAAAGTCTCCAGTTAGACGGCAAAGCGGTACTGTTCCGCTCCTCTAATCTAAAAGAATGGGAACATCTAGGAGACATCGCCGGAGGAAATACGGGTCGATTAGGGTACTTTGGCTATATGTGGGAGTGTCCGGATCTGTTTGAACTGAACGGTAAGGACGTTTTGGTGGTTTGTCCGCAAGGATTGGAACCCCAGGACATGCTCTATCAAAATGTGTACCAAGCGGGTTATTTTGTGGGACAACTCGACTATGAAAAAGCAGTATATAGCCATGGCGAGTTTACCGAGTTGGACCGCGGTTTTGAATTCTACGCTCCACAGACAACACTAGACGCCAAAGGACGGAGGCTTCTTGTGGCATGGATGGGAGTTCCCGATCAACAAGAGGATCAGCAGCCTACCATCCCTCAGAAGTGGATCCATACGATGACAATCCCAAGGGAGTTATCCCTCATGGATGGCAAGCTTTATCAACAACCTATTGAAGAATTGAAGCAGCTGCGTCAGAATAAAGTCACTTATGACCAAGTATCGTTAAATGGTGATTTGCTAGAGCTGGATCAAGTTTCTGGGAGAAGTATGGAGTTGTTGATCCAGGATATAAGCTATGGGGAGCGTTCCATTGAAATCTGCATCCATAGCGAGGCTCGGTTTATCTATGACCCCCAAGAAAAGCAAGCCACACTAGAACGAAAAAGCTATGTGAACAATCGAACAGAAGCAAGGCATTGCAGGCTGGAGCATTTATCTAGCCTACAGATTTTTCTTGATACATCATCCCTCGAGATTTTCGTCAATGGGGGAGAGGAAGTTTTTACATCGAGAGTTTTTGCCTATCTGGATAACGAATCCGTTACCTTTGCCTCCAAAGGGAGCTTTGGCTTTCATTTGAAAAAATGGGATCTTGGACCTCGTACGCTTGAAGCCACTTCATGATATTGAAGTGGTTTTTTCTATGACAAGGTCCGTATGACATATAATGAATGCATCATTAAAGCTCCAGTACCAAGTAACGGTAATAGAAATAACAAAACCCTCTTTCTCCAAACCCCAAAAGGGCGAAAAATGCAATCGCTTTTCTTCACTTTTTACGCCTCCTTTATCCACCAATTGGAGGATCTATCACAGTTAACGCCGTTAGGCAGCTATGACCTTATTCCTTCCAGCCGCTTTGGCTTGATAAAGTGCTTGGTCCGCCTGTTCAATGAGTTTCTCTGGACTTTCAAAAGTCTGTGGTCCGCCTATGGCGACGCCGACGCTTACAGTTAATACCCCGTAAGGGGATGTGCAATGTGGTTCTCGCAGGTTCTCGACGGACTGACGGATTTGTTCAGCAGTTTGATAGGCCTGCTGAGGAGTCCTATTCGATAGAATAATCATAAACTCCTCTCCACCATAGCGCGCGGCAAAGAGATTTTCGTTCCTCGCATAGTCTCTTAATACTCCGGCGATAAGCTTTAGTCCATCGTCCCCACCAAGATGGCCGTAAGTGTCATTAAACTTCTTATAATAATCAATATCCATTAAGATGACCACAAGCGAATGACCTTCAACGGTTGCTCTGTTCCACTCAGTTTCTAAGACCTTATTTAAGTGCCTCCTATTTGCTAAGCCTGTTAACCCATCGGTGCTGCTCAACGCTTCTAGCTTCAAATTGGCTTCGCCCAATTCCTCGTTTCTCTCCATTAACTGCTGAGTTCGCTGTGCCACGGTAATTTCCAACTGTTCATTCATCTCCCGTAATTGCTTGTTTAGGGATCGATTACGTTTAAACAGAGCAAGATAGCGATAGGAAACGATCACGCCTTGCAGCATGATGAACAGTAGAAAACTATACTCCAATTCAAAAACAGATGGGATAATGAGGGCTGAAGAAAGCACATCGTTCAAGATGCCAATGACAAGGATGAGCAGTCCAACTAAAGTAATAACGGCACCTTCCCTCTTACGAAGAAAAGCTGAAACACCAACATAGAAAATGAAATAGGAAGTAATTAACACCATAATGAGGAACTGATAAACCATCGTTTGCGTAAAAAACAGGGTTGGAGCAAAGACGTTATAGATTCCACAGAGGAGGACGTAAGCGTAAGTCAATCTCATCATCACTCGATGAATGTCCTGTGGATAAAGCAACCTCATGGAAAGAATAACAAATAGAAAAGAGATAATCTCCACCATGTATTCCATTCTTTTTATAATTGACCAGGAAACCTCTGAAAGAATAATAGTTGATAAGTAGTCGTTAATGAGTAGGGAACGAATTGCCATGCATAAGGAGGCTAGACCGATCATAAGCAGGTCTCGTTGGACCGTTCCTGTAACAGTGGACATAATCAGGTTATATATACCTACAAAGAAGAGCCCTCCAATAATAAGAAGTGAATCCAGCTCACTTCTTAAAGTGGACTGCAGGGTGTCTATAGGATTCTGGTAGGTTGCTTGGGAATAAATACCAGATTTCGGTAGGAGAAGTTAGAGACATGAATAACAATCTCTATCACCTCGTGAGTAGGAATGAAATGATAGTGGTTGATTTCTAAGCTAGGTTCCTCTTCCGAAGCAATCGTGCCGACTATACCCGCTCCACCCCGTTTGACCCCGTTAATCCAAATTTGGTAGGCACTGCCTATATTTTCTAACGCAATGACCTAAAGATAAAAATAACTTCTTTAGAGCAGACGGGATAAAGAGGATAATTAAGGTATAGCAAATCCATTACAGCTTCATAAAACTGCATTCTCTCTGGAGTCCTACTAAAGCCAAACGAAATGTCATCAAGGGTCGTGAAAGGCATCGAACGGTGTCATCCATGTGATTGATGAGGTGTTATTACCTTAAAAAGACCGATCATTTCAAATGTGAACTTCCTGTGAACTAATTGTTTTTGCACGTTATATCGCTTATAATGAATCCTAATTAAGTTCATAATTTGTTGATCCCCAAAGGGGAGTAGCTATCAGGTTAACCTGAAACAAAGTCGTCACTACGTGGAACGAACGTTTCTCCG
>JBEQAI010000147.1:0-8113 GCA_041640415.1 Ammoniphilus sp.
GCTCTATTTTAATCAATAGGTGGAGAATTTCCATCTATATATTCTTGCTTCTGTCTTAGATGTTTATTATCAGTGGACTTTTACTAATTTTGTATTTAAAAATAACCTGTAGGGGGTATATTTAGCTTGATCATTATTACACCACTATCGAAATTCGACAGTTCAATAATGCAGATAATTTAAAACAGGACTTTTTTCCAACATAACAGTTGGGAGAAGTCCTGTTTTTGTGATTTTAACTGCGAATGTTAAAAACGGACTTGAAAATCGTAAACGGAACCCGTTACCTTAAAAGCTTGGATTTTGGGACACCCTTATTTGACAATCTAAGGAAGCAATGAAGCTCGGACATCACTTAAGATCTGAGCAAAATTGGGTTCAGTCATATCAATTGGATAGCCAGGCGTGCTGAAATTTTCCATGTTATTGTGAACCTTGGAGATTCGGGTTCCTAGTGATTGGTCCGTTGTAATATAAAGGTTGTATCCCGCAAGTCTAGGCTCTTTGCTCATTAATCTTTGCCTGACTCTCTTTACCACCACGTCTGCTGGCTCATGGGCATCCCCTTTTGTAGCGATAGACATAATAATATCATGTCCCTCAACAATGGCAATCGCCTCTGCCACATTATATACGCGCTCGGCTTCATTGGACAGGCGCGTCGCCAGATTCTGTGCTTTGATTTGTCCTTGAGACAAGTTATAAGCGCGGTCTGAGCGGTATTCTCTTACTAGGTATCGGTCATCAGGCGGCGGTGCTGCACGATTGGTGCGTGCTCCATCCCCAAATCCGCAAGCCGACAATATCCCTATAGCCAGTATGGGAACGATAAACTTATTTACCCGATTCATATTCCTAGCA
The DNA here is from genome assembly GCA_041640415.1 of Ammoniphilus sp. Classification (GTDB taxonomy): domain Bacteria; phylum Bacillota; class Bacilli; order Aneurinibacillales; family RAOX-1; genus YIM-78166. The sequence goes on from JBEQAI010000147.1 coordinate 862, forward strand.
CCTCCTTTTCGTTATTTTGGGAAAAGAATTGGAGGGCTAGTCAGGAGATTTTTGGATTTATAATGACTGCTTTTTTTGCAGTTGGATTTCCAGCTCACCGGGTTGGACGATTCGGGTAAGAATAGGGGAGGAGTAAACAGGAGCAGGCAATTGGAGAGACTGCTGAGATGTGCCTGCGAACTGCTGCCTATTGACCCAAGTGTCTTGTTTCATCTCATAAGAGCCATTCGCTTTACGAATAATCTGCAGAAATATCTCCTGAAAAATTCGAACTTCCACTTCATCCCTTTTTTTAAGACCTGGAAGTTGACAACTTACAAAGATATGCCCATCCGTTTCGTGTAGTTCCATCTGTCCAAATTTTAAAAGATCATCTGGAAAGAAACGGCTGATTTCCCGCTCGAGTTGCTGGAAATAGCGAATAGGATCAAAAGGGAATAGGGACATGTTAAACTACCTCCAATCATGTTCACTTTTCTCCTTTTATTCCTATTCAAGAGCTCCCTTTCTTGATCGTACACAAAGAAGGTATCCCCAGGATAATTCACGTGGTTGGGGAAGTACCTTCTACTTGGTTTGACATAGGTTTAAAGTCAATGTCAGCGGCTTGAAACATAAGATTCTTAAATTCATAAACGATGACTACGTCACCGACGTACTCGTTCGGGGAAATTTGTCCGCTGATATGGGCTGTAAGCCGATTATCTATAACATTGTAAGAAATTCGGTTGCCAAAGTGAAGGGAAGAAAACCAATTTTCTTTGGCTGAGCCAATTTCTTTCTTAGGTATGGAAATGTCCTTATCGCCAATATGAATACGGATATCCTGAGATTTAATTTTTGCTGTTACCTGCTTTAAAGTAACGGCCAGGGGATGGTCAACATAGACTTCATGTAAGAGCTTGCCTGTTTTTACCACGTGGGCCTCAGTAGTGTCAGAGCCACTTTCATTGGTTCTGCTTAGCAAAATGATGATTTCTTTGTTCCCATCCTGATCAATGTCATGATACAGCATCTGCTGTGGTCGACTGGCAGAAGATGTCCAAAAGGGGAAAGTACGTATCTGTTCCCCTACCTGTAATTCGAACCGCTCGTATAAGCCATCGCGTTCAATGGCCAGCAGGCTTGCTTTAGCTTCCGATATTTTAGCGATGGTCTTGGGCTCAGACTTTTTCTGCGTAATGGTTACGGTTTGCGATAATTCATCCCACTTGACTTCGGCCGCAAGGGCTTCAGCAACGGAACGGACGGGCACGAGGACTCTTCCTTGAACAAGTTGGGGAGGGACATCCGTTTTGATTTCTTTCTCATTGACAACAAGCTTTATGGTTTGCATGGCAAACACACCTTCAACTAAAAGGAACAATCCAGCAAGTAAGGGGACCAACCACCTTGTTTTCATTTACTTTTCCTCCCATACGTTTAAACCTCACCTTAATTTACCCAGTAAAAGGGTAATCATGAGAAGACTAAATAAACAAAATATACAGAATTATCTGTTGCAAGCGAATTCATTGTGTTATACAATAGGTCTAAAGGGGGGAAACAACAAGAAGCTGAGAGGAGGAATACATATGAAAAATAACCAAAAGTCTACATATGAGGCCATGATCTGTTCGAATGGACAATGTGATGTTTGGTATCGCATTGGCAGTCATTTTTTCTTGACTTGTCCATCGTGTAAGGTTCCTATGGTAAAGACGATAAAAGAGGTAGAGCAGCAGCTTAAAATTGTTTAATTAAACAATAGGGAAGGAAGGGCCTTAGCACCTAGTGCAGGCCCCTCCTTCCCTATTCTTCGCGAGTATTCAGGCAACGCTCACACTCATATAAGTAAGATTCATGCTGCTCATCAATATGACATCCACATTCCACACAGACCTTAGCAGGTAAACTCCGGTAAAATTCTAATCCTAACAACTTGCATCCCTCCGAGTGGTTATATTTTTATTGTATTATAACAGTATTAATAACGTTACTGTGTTATGTCACTAATTTTAAGCGGTATCCCTAATAAAACGCTCCATTTGTTCAATACTTAATCCTCGTAGCTGAGGAAAGCCTTGTTCTCCCAAGGAAATCGTTTTCCCTTGTATGTACGGGTACACTCCTTGCCATCCCCCTAAAATAGAGTAAAGGTTTGTGTTGTGGACTCTTCTCAAGAAAAGAACATAATCCCCTTCAGCCAGTGGTCCAGGAAAACGAATATTGAGCGGGTGAGGCGGAAGGGGTTGAGGATCTGTTCCCGATGTTAATAGGCGCAAGGAGCCAGGTGCAGCTCCTTTAAGTGCTCTCTTGACTTCAAGGGATTGTACATAATTTACAATCCGAACATTTCCATCCACGGTTTGATTTGTTGGATATTCCTCAGTCCCGTTGCTCACCGTACAGTATATGATGTGCGTAGATTGATCAATCAGCTCCTGTGGACTCGATAGAGGGATCGTTTCCACCAACAGCTTGCTTATATCCAGCTGTGCACGAACCATACCCCAGTTATTCAACAGAAGTAGAACAAAAATACCTATCCGTATACTCGTTGGCACCCTTTGGTTTCATCTCCTTCCTCATCTTTCTAATCTTTTCTTTTCCTGGCTTTTTATCCATTATGGGATCCCAATAAATGTAATTTTTATGGTATAATTTTATAAAGAGGTAACTCCAAGCGGTAAAAAAAAGAGAAGGCAGGGGTGGGATTATGATCGCTAGCCGAATTCTTGTAGCTTTTGATGGGACCTTGCTTTCGGAGTTAAGTCTGCAAAAAGCCCTTCAGCTTGCTATTACAGACAGCTTAATAGAAGTTCACGTGATCCATATCGGCACCTACCGCATCTATATGAAGGAATATCAGTTAGCAGGGGACATGAGTCCTACTTTTCGCATTCCGGTCATCGAGCATGGAGAGGGGATTATACGCAAGGCTGAAGAGCTGCTGAAATGCTTGCCCAACCCTCATCAGATCTTCTTAGTCAGGGGGGACCCTGGGCGTGCCATTATTACCCACGCCACTCAGCATCAGTGCGATCTCATCGTGATTGGAAATCGGGGGATGGGCAGGTGGAAGAGTTATCTATTAGGGAGTGTGAGTGAATATGTCGTAAGACATTCTCCCGTTCCTGTGTTGATAATGAAAATAAAACGATAATAACCGAGGGTTCCCTCGGTTATTATCGTTTCGTATTAAACTTTGACTAGCTTCTGGTGCTCAGTATGGCTGCCGACTAATACATTCAACTCGTCCATAGCTTCTTCGATTGTATCAAAGGCTTCAAAAAATTTTACAGGGATATGATTGACGTATTGTTTGTCACTTTCTTCCGTGATCTTGATTTTGCATTTGCTGTCGGTGACTTTCACAATCGAGTAGTTCGCTTGAAGCTTATCATAGAAAAGAAAATCATAGGATGCAATGAGTTCAATACCAGGAGTGTCTAAAGCCGTTTGGTAGCTTTCTTTATTGGTCAAAATGATATAACTCATGTAGGTTCACCGCCTTTTTGTATTTGGTATACAATATACTCTTATTTTATACTAGCATTTCTATTTTCGCAACATTTTGTTGGTTTTCCTTCAAGTAGACTTTTATGGATCCAAATAGCCGCTTGCGCTCCTTCACCCATGGCGATCGTTACTTGTTCGGAATGGGCCACAACATCACCAGCAGCCCAAACGTGCTTAATGCTAGTCTGCTTGGTTCGAGCATCAACAAGAATATGCTTATTTTCCAACATCTGAACACCCAGCTGAGTGGCAAGTGCTGATCTCACCACATTTCCTCCAAATGCCAAAAATGTTCCATCCGTGTGGATTCTTGTTCCGCTGCTTAATTTCATTTGAGATAAATGGCTATCTTGTTGAATATCCAACTCCTGAACAGAGTCCATCAGATATTCAATCCCTTTCATTTTCATTTCATCCAGCAGCTGAGAACTTACTTCACCATGCTCATGATTAATATAAGTGATTTGATGAGTCCAGTAATGGAGGGTAAGTGCCATAGAAGCGCCAGTATTCCCAGAGCCAATAACTACTGTATGCTTATTGCGAATTTCATAACCGTCACAATCGGGGCATATGTATACACTTATCCCTAAACACGGAAGTAAAGCCTGAAGCTCGGGTGGTATACGATCCCTTACTCCCGTAGCCAGCAATAAACGGTTTCCGGAATACACGTCGCCCCCAGTGGTATGGAGGTGAAAACCCTCGCCGGTGTTTTGAACCCTTATGACTTCCCCTCTGGTAAACCGAACCCCAAGTTTTTCCGCTTGGGCTCTACCTTTTTCACGCAATTCTATTCCGCTCACGCCATCAGGCCACCCCAATATGTTGTGATAGTTCCTGCATAAGGTAGATCTGCCATCTTGGGCATCAATCACTAAGGTTTGGTGCTCATACCGTCCTAATTGGATAGCTGCCTGAAGGCCAGCCATTCCCCCTCCGACAATAATGCAATCATATAGCATTTTATCCTCCTATTTATTTTCTAGGTTTATGGTTGTATTAGCGTGCCCATTTGCCTCAAGAATTCTTACGGAGTTGTTATTTTTGTACAAGTGAATGAAATAGAATAAAATAAAGGTAAAAGACCTAAAGGAGAAGAATTCGAATGGAAGCTAAACCCTGCAGTTATTCGCGAGTGATACATACTTCACTTGTCCTGCCACCAGATACGAACCATTACGACAACATCTTTGGAGGGAAGGTTTTAGCTTATCTTGATGAAGTGGCTGGAATATCTGCGATGAAGCATTGCCAAACCGCAGTCGTCACTGCATCTTTTGACTCTGTAGACTTTCTCAATCCCGTTAAGAGAGGAGATGCCATTCGGGTAGAAGCGTTTGTCACTTGGACAGGGCGCTCTTCCATGGAAATCTTTGCTCAGGTATCCTCAGAGAATCTGCAAGCTGGCACGAAGCAGTTGACCGCGACTTCCTTCATAACCATGGTGGCTGTTGACGAGCACGGAAAGTCGATTCCTGTACCGGGAGTTATTCCTGAAACAGATTTTGAAAGAGAGTTGAACCGCACCGCCCCACAGAGGCAGCATTTAAGACAAAAACGAAAGAAAAATGAATATACCCAGATGATTGAACCCTAGAACTTGCAAGGGTGGGAAGAGTTCCCTCAACGAAAATGTGGGGAACTACGTCAGTTTCTGGGCAACATAAAAACAACAAGTTAAGAACAAGGAGATCATACTATGTCTCTATCCCACTTAGCCAAGAAAATGGAACAGGTAGAATCAAAATTTCTAATTTCACAAGAAAGTAAGTTCGATTCTGTTCAACACGCTATGAAGAGGGAAGGAGCACTCCGCGTGGCCATCCAAAGTCTGTCCACCTGGATTGCCCAAGTCAAAAGGAACGGAGGGGCAGAGCATGAGCTGTATGACCACGGACAGGACATTCGCGACCGACTGAAAAAAAAACTTAAAGAAGCATCAGCAGTGATTCTGCAATCTGTAAATCAGCAGTATCAAACCCAGTTTACAGTAGATCAGGTGATCGAGAACTATGACTGGTATTACTACCAATACGGAATATTACAAACCTTGCAAAAAACTGGCATTCTTAATGATTTATTCCAAGAACTATTAACGAATATTATTCCGCCACATCCTAAAGATGAATATCCCTTAACCCGTAAAATGAAACGCTCCTTTATTATTCATGCTGGCCCTACAAACTCGGGGAAGACCTATCAGTCACTACTCGAGCTAAAGCAAAGTGCCAAAGGAATTTATCTTTCCCCTCTTCGGCTGTTGGCGTTAGAGGTTTACGAGAGATTGAATGAAGAAGGTGTTCCTTGCGATTTGCTGACAGGGGAAGAGATGATCCTAGCTGCAGGGGCTCAGCATATCGCGTGTACCATCGAAAAAGCCAATTATGAGGAAGTTTATGATATTGCGGTGATTGACGAAGGGCAGATGATCGGGGATGCGCAGCGGGGTTACGCTTGGACGCGTGCGGTTCTCGGACTGCGCGCTCAAGAGATTCACGTGTGTTGTGCGCCAGAAGCGGTTGCATTACTAAAACAGTTGATTTCGGACTGTGAAGATGAAGTAACCATCATGGAACACACTCGCCAAACTCCTCTCATTGTACAGGATCAATCCTTCCGCTTTCCCCAGGATGTAAAGCGAGGGGATGCACTAATTGTTTTTTCAAGAAAAAAAGCCCTTCAGGTAGCGTCACAGTTAGCGGGGTCTCATTTGAGTGCAAGTATCATATATGGGAATCTTCCTCCTGAAACACGTCGAAAGCAAGTCAACCTTTTCTTAAACAAGGAAACTGATGTCGTGGTCTCTACAGACGCAATTGGAATGGGAATAAATCTTCCCATCAAAAGAGTGGTCTTTCTAGAGACGGAGAAGTTTGATGGAATTCAGGTTCGAGATTTAAACAGCCAGGAGATTAAGCAAATTGCTGGAAGGGCTGGTCGAAAAGGAATATATGATCAAGGTTTTGTAAACACAACGAGGGAAAAGGCCAAACTGAAGCATAAGTTAGGCATGCCTGACCCAGCTCTCAAAGCAGCCTTTATTGCACCGCATGATACAACCATCCTCAGCTTACCCTTCGGGAGCTTGATCGAACGATTGAAAGCTTGGACTCATTATGAAGTTCAAGTCCCTTATTTCCAAAAAGCGGATATTTCTGAAGTGCTGGAGCTCTTAGAACTAGCAAGCCCCTATGAGCAGGTGCTGCCGATTGAAACGCTGTATCATGCTGCCACCATTCCTTTTAACTACCAGGAGAAAGAACTGCTTAGCCAATGGTTTATGTATTTGGATTGCTTGAAGATCAACCGGAGCTCCCTCCCTAAACCGAAAAAAAGAGGCCATCATCTGGCTTCGCTAGAGGTGTATTATCGCGCCATTGGCTTGTATTATTCTTTCGCTACCAATTTTGGGCTGCCTTACGACTGGAAGTGGGTAAAAAGAGAACGAAAACAGACGTCAGAGCAAATCCATGAACTACTAAAAAATCAGCTCCAGCCATCCTATGTCTAGACAATCCTTTTAGGGGTTGTCTTTTATATTTGTTAATTTCTCCTCATTTATGTTTAAATATTCCTAACGAGGAGGGAGATAGATATCGATTTTTTCTCAGGAACTTATCGCGGAGATGCATTTGCTATGTTTTCGCCTTCACATATCGTCACGTTCATGACCATGCTTCTTCTGATTGTCTTGTTATTTCGATACCGAAAGTTTATAAAAAGCTCAAGTCGGGCTTACGTTGCGATA